>JANOUF010000238.1:0-4344 GCA_031416685.1 Bdellovibrionales bacterium | reverse complement strand
TAAATACACCTGTTCGCGATCACCTTGATTGGTTTCGATCTGCAGCACCTGATCAGAATCAAAAAATTCGAAATCTTCTCTCGCATTCGGCAGGCCTTACTTGGTGGTTGCCGCTTTACAAAGGCATCGACCTGAAAGCTTCGCGCAGGGACCGTTGGCAGCAGCTTGAGAAAATGATTGCAAGTGAGATGAGTAAAGCTTCGAGAGATAAAAAATCCTACACCGGGAAATCGGTTTATTCAGATCTTGATTTCTTTTCGTTGGGCGCAATTCTTAAGCGCGTGACTGAGCAAGATTTCGCTGAGATGTGGGCTCCGCTTCAAGAACGCTTCGGTCTTGAAGAAACGTTCATCCATGTCGACAACAAACCAAAGTTTGCAAAAAAACTCTACGCTCCCGTTGAGGATTTGCACTGGACGATGAAAACTGTGCAGGGCGAAGTGCACGATCAGAATACTCGCGCACTTGGTGGAACTGCTCCGCATGCAGGACTCTTTGGGCCAATGGAGGATCTCGCTCGCTGGGGATTGATGCTTCGAGCTGGGATTCGCGGAAGTGATAAGAGCATTGCGAAATCTAAAACGGTTCAGCGTTTCACGCGTCGGGCGATACCGCGCGATGTTGGCGACTGGGGTCTAGGTTTCATGATGCCGTCCAAGGGAACTGCGAGCTGCGGCAAATACTTCAGCCTTTCCTCGGTGGGTCACACGGGATTCACGGGCACATCGCTCTGGTATGACCCAAAGCGCGACCTTCTGGTTACAATCTTAGCGAATCGCTACAAGCCCCTCGCTGAAAACACAGCCTTCCCTTTGCTTCGCCCCCAGTTACACAACTGGGTAGTTGAAAGCTTAAACGACTAATGAAATCCTATTGAAGTAGCAGGTCAGTTGAAGGCAACCGTATAACTATCACTCGGGCCTTCGAACAGACGTATTTTTTCCGACCCTCGCGCAGCTGAGGCTGCGGCTCTCAGAAAAAATACTAAACTTGTCCCGAGCGACAGTTATACGGTTGCCTTCAACTGACGAGCTCAACTTTCAAAAGGATTTCATTATGAGTTTAGAGCTTAAGCCAGGTGCACACATTCATTTCATCGGGATTTGCGGAACCGCAATGGCGTCGCTCGCGGGCTTGATGAAAGATCGCGGATTTAAAGTCACGGGAAGTGATCAGAATGTTTATCCGCCGATGTCGACTCAGTTAGAAAAGCTCGGCATCAATATCATGGAAGGCTACAAGAAAGAAAATCTCACGCCTCGACCAGATCTTGTGATCGTGGGCAACGTCATCAGTAAAACGATGGAAGAAGCGCAAGCACTTCTCGCGACGGATATTCCGTACACGAGTTTGCCGAAGGCGATGGGGGAGTTCGTCATCGATAAGCGACACAGTATTGTTGTCGCTGGAACTCACGGGAAGACGACCACTACGTCTTTGATTTCGTGGGTTGCGCATCGAATGGATTTAAAACCTGGCTATATGATTGGCGGGATTCCGAAGAACTTCGATAAGTCCTATCAAATTCCTGAGGGAGATTGGTTTGTCATCGAAGGTGATGAGTACGACACGGCCTTCTTCGACAAGGTTCCTAAGTTCATTCACTATCGCCCGCGCACGGCGATTCTCACGAGTGTTGAGTTTGATCACGCTGATATTTACAAAGATCTCGATGCAGTTAAAGATGCGTTCAAGCTTCTTTTGAATTTGATCCCGCAAGATGGGTTGCTAGTCACGAACGCTGAAGACGAAAACATTGCTTCGATCATGGGAACGACTGGCGCTAAGGTTGTGACGTTTGGTTTAAATCGTGGTGATTACGTAGCTAAAAAAATTAGAATTACGCAGACTGGCTCGGAGTTCGACGTTGAAGTTCGCGGCGAGAAGCGTGCTCATTTAGTGGTGAATCTCATTGGCGACTACAATATCAAGAATGCTCTTGCCGCTTATGCGACGGGTATTGAACTCGGTTGGCCGCAGGAAAAGTTGATTCGTGCGATCGCAGATTTTCAAGGTGTAAAACGTCGTCAGGAAATTATCGGCACGCCTAATAACATCACTGTCATCGAAGATTTCGCCCATCACCCAACTGCGGTGAAAGGCACAATCGAAGCCGTGCAAAAGCGTTATCCAATTGCAAAAGTGTATAGTATTTTTGAAGCGCGTTCAGCGACTTCACTCAGAAGTATTTTTCAGAACGATTACGCGGATGCCTTGTCGGTTGCGCAAGCCGTGGTATTGCCGCCGACCTTCGTAAAAGGAAACATTCCTGAGGAGCAGCGTTTCTCGACGGAGGTTTTACTTAAAGATCTTCGGGCAAAGGGCACTGATGTCGTTCAGCTGGATTCTGTCGACGGGATCGTCGAGAATATAGGCTCGCGCGCGAAGCCGGGCGATGTCGTACTCATCATGAGTAACGGCGGCTTCGGCGGGATATATGAAAAGCTTTTGAAGCGGTTGGCTAAGAAGTAGAACTGATCGTTCTACTTTGTCTTTAAGACTTTATCAGTCGGTGTCGAGCCCTTCATGTAGTGAACAGAGTTCGATAAGAAATCGATCTGCACAGCGACTTTTTGCTGTTCAGTCTTGATGTTGCTTTTGATCTTGTCGGCTTCGACGGTGTCGCTGCATGCATAGGCCATTTTGTGGACGAACGCACCTAGGTTGCCGAACGTCTGAAAATTGTCGGATTTAATAATTGAGCTACCATTTTTGGCGCCGATTAATTGTGTGCGAAGTTTTTGTCCTTTTTTATCTGAGTACTTGTTGCCTACAAGTTTGTAGCCTTCGCCTTCAATGGTGATTTGCGTTTGCGTGCACGAAAGTTTGAAATCAGAATTGAGAAGTGATTCCAATGCGTATGCCTTTTTAAACTCTTGAGAGGAGTCATAGAGGAGTGAGCCGCCTACGATGCCGCCGGCCATAAATCCAACTCCTCCCGTCGCAACACCTATGCCCAAAATACCTGCTCCGACTGCAGCTTGAACAGCCATACCGAGTTTCTTTTGACGGAAGAGCGAACGAGCTTCCGCATCTGGGACTACAAAGTTAAAGAGTGAAGTTTTCTCTTCAGCCTTCACCATGTTGGTCAAAAGATCACAGGCGTCTTTGCCAGAGTAGGTTTGCTTTTCATGGACAGCTTTGAAGGTGTTGTCTTCTTCTTTCCAAACCTTGAGGCCCATCTCTTTCACGAAAACAATTTTGTTATCGATGTTGAGTTTCGCTCGGGGATACTCAGAAGCAAGGAACCGTTCTTCTTTGACTGCATTGGCGAATGCTTTGAAAGTGCTTTCATCGCACATTTGCGCAAGCGTTTTTGCAAGATACAAACCGCTGACGGTTTCTTTTGCGAATGATGATGTTGCAAAGAGAAATGCAAAGGCGAAGGCGATAAAACGCACGGTCGGCTCCTCGTAGAACTTGTTGTAGTTATAGTATCGCGCCGGGTTTGTGCTAGCTACCGAGTGGGGTCGCGTTCGTTGAAAATGCGGACTTAGGTCTTGCTCAGCGGCGCCGCTGAATTGTTAGGGTGGTTTTTTCGAGAAAGGCGCCTGGCGCCTTTTATTGGGCGGCGACGGTTTTGTTATCGCTGTCGAGGTTGGCTGCTTGGCAGATTGAGCGCGCTTCGGCGCGGACTTTTTCGACGAACTTTGTGTCTTTGGCGGTGAGTTTGCCTTTTGTGGTTTGCAACGCGTGCTTAAGCCCAAGACGGTTTCCGTGATTCGCCATGTTCTGGAGTTGGTGGTCGGCTCCTCGTAAAGCAAGAATCGTCGCGAGTGCGCGAACCTCGAGAACTTTTAATTGATCACCGATGATTTTTGGAAATTCGGCAGCAGGTTTTGCAACGAACGCGCAAACTTCGCGAGTAACCGTTAAACAGGTGCGACCAGCTTTATCATTTTCATCGCGACATTGAGTAACTGCGTAGAGAGCGCCCTTGTGAAAGATGACTGACGCTGATTCTTCGTGAACTTTGTTCTTCTTAGAATCTTTGTTCAAAGAAAAGCTCGTGATCGAACTCAAATTTTCGCCGTCGCGAAGGATCACGCGTTTTTCTTCTTCAACTCCGGCTGGAGTTGCGACCATTTTGTAAATTTCAGAGCCGTCCGCCAAAGCTTCTTTCGACCAAATCTTGTCGTCGAAATCGACTTTCTGTTTTGCGTTTACCGACCAGCCGACAGCCGGATTCAAGAACACGAGAGCCTTATCGACGTTCGCTTTTTCGACTGGGAGTTGGGTGAATTTTTTAAGCGGAGGAGCTGCCTCTTTTTCCATCTCTGGTTTCATTTCTACGGCAAACGCCGCAAACGAAATAAGTGCCGCCAATAGTGCTATAAAAATACG
>JANOUF010000237.1:0-4938 GCA_031416685.1 Bdellovibrionales bacterium | reverse complement strand
GTACCAGTAACAAAAAGTAAATCGCCCTCTTTTGCACCAGAGCGCAGTTTCGGATTTTTGCTCTCGCCTACAATAGCAACGTCGATGAAAATTTGATTCTCGGAACGTGCGAGATCGCCACCAACAATGGCAACTGAATGTTGGTTCGCCAGACCCATCATCCCCTGATAAAAATCGCGTACAAATTTTTCATCGCAAGGAGGAGTCAATCCAAGTGCCACGATGGCGTAAAGTGGCTCGCCGTTCATCGCAGCGACATCGCTAAGGACTGCGGCGAGAGACTTGTGCCCGAGATCCGAAGCCGAACTCCACTCTGTGCGGAAATGCGTGTTCTCGATCATTGCATCATTACAAAAAAGAAGATTATCGCGAGGCGGGCGACACACGGCCGCATCGTCGCCAATACCGACAAGTACGGTGTCATTGTGTTCCGTTGTTAGTGCTTTGATGAGTTTGATCAGGTCAAACTCGTTTTGATTTTGAGATTTTGTCATGGCACCGATCAGGAAGCTTTTCTCTTTGAATTTTTGTTCGCCTTTTCGCGTCTGTGATTCTCTTCAAGAGCGTTTACGGTGCTATTCAATGATTGGTCAACGACTCCGTTGCGCCGAACGATTTCATTAGTTCTATGTAGCTTTGCGACAAGGCCTTTGATGAGCGCAACAAGCCAAGCTGGGTTGGCCTTGATTTGTTCGTCGAAGGCTTCTTTAGTTACAAGAATAACTGTGACATCTGAAATCGTGAGTGCGTTTGAAGAATGCGGTTGGTCGCTGAGGAGCGCAAGCTCGCCAAGAAATTCACCTTTGCCCACAACGCCGAGCCGAATTTTTGATTGGCGGTTTTTGCGCCACTGAAAAACTTCAACGGTTCCACTCTCGACAATGTAAAGCCCCTGCGGCGTCATTTTTTCGTGAAAAATGACCGAACCTGCAGGGAACTTCAATTTTTTAACTTTATCAGAGCCCATACATACTTATCGGTCTTTTGATGTTTCAAGTTGATCCCAATTTGAGACGGTTGACTTCTTGAGTGAAGCAGACGACTTAAAGAGCATGATGCAGGATGAAACTTTGCTAACACTTCCCAATGACCCGCTCGAAGGTTTCCAAGAGTGGTTCGATAAAGCTGTGGCTGCGAACTGCCCAGAGTCGACCGCGATGACGCTCGCGTCAGTTGGAAAAGACGGAATGCCGTCTGCCCGCATCGTTTTGTTCAAAGGCTTGATTGATAGTGCCTTTTTCTTTGTCACCAATTTCCAAAGCCGAAAAGCGCAAGAGCTCTTAAATGATCCACGCGTGTCGCTCGTGTTTTTTTGGGCGGAACAGCAGCGACAAATTCGAGTTATGGGCCGCGCCGAAAAGGCGTCTGAAAAACAATCCGATGATTATTTTAATTCGCGTCCTCGCGGAAGCCAGATCGGCGCATGGTCGTCGCCTCAAAGTACGGTGATCGCAAGCCGAGATGAACTCATTGCAAAAGTTCGTGAAGTTGAAGATCAATTTAAAAATAAACCGATTACGCGCCCACCGTTTTGGGGTGGCTTCTTAATTCGTCCTGAAAAAATTGAATTTTGGGAAGGACGCGAATCGCGTCTGCACGAAAGATTCTTGTTCGAGAAGAAAAATAATTCCTGGGTAAAGTCTCGACTCGCGCCTTAAAGGTTTCGGGAATCAGCCCGGCGGCCAGGCCATCAATCTTCCGCCAATAATGTGCATGTGAATATGGAAAACCGTTTGGCCTGCATCGCGATTCGTGTTGATGACTAGGCGATAACCTTTTTCTGCGAGTCCTTCAGCAGCCGCTATCTTGGGCGCCGTTAATAATAAATGTCCGAGGACCATTTGATCTTCGGGTTTGACGTCGTTCATTGTCGGAATTTCTTTTTTTGGAATTATCAAAATGTGCGTCGAAGCTTGCGGATTTACGTCATGAAAGGCGATGCAATATTCATCTTCGTGAACAATTTTTGCCGGGATTTCTTTATTGATAATTTTTTGGAAGATCGTCATGGTCTCGCTCCTCTGGTCTTTTTCTAGACTTAATCCGGATAATTAATTTCAATTGGTGCTTCGACATCGGGATGAAGACTTCGATGTACGGGACACGCGTTTGCCGCCGCTTCTAACTTAGCACGTGCCTCTTTCGGGATGTTTGGCGGCATTTTTACGATAACGGGTAACTTTGCGATCCGGCGCGGGTTCGTGTTCATGATTTTGCTAACGTGGGCCGTTGCGCCATTCATGTTTATGCCGTCGCGTTCAGCCATTATAGCCATCGTTGTCAAAACACAGGTTGCGAGCGCGGCGCCAACCATGTCGGTCGGCGAAAAGCGCTCTCCGCGGCCTTGGTTGTCCTTGGGAGCATCTGTCTCGATCACCGACTTCGACGGGAGGTGAACGATCTCGCAGTGTTTTTCGCCAACGTACTTTGCGTGCATTTCAACCATGTGCGGCAGTGTAGGACTTAAGCAACGTTTGAGGCAAGCATTACGCTTTCTTGATTCCGTGGGTGATTTAACGGAAAGTACTGCATTGTTATGTCGTTCTTGTTTGGAGGATAAATGATTCGTTCAACTGTACAGCTTATCTGCGTTCTTACTTTGGCTTTCGGTCTCAGCGGTTGTGGCATTCAGTCGATTCCGCAGTCTAAAAACCAAGTGGATGCAACGCTTGCTGAAATAACAAATCAATACAAACGTCGCGCGGATTTAATTCCAAACTTAGTTGAAACTGTGAAGGGCTATGCAAAGCATGAGTCGACCACACTTGAGGCAGTTATCTCTGCTCGCGCGCGTGCAACGCAAGTGACGATCGATCCGTCAAAAGCGACTCCTGAGCAAATCGAAAAATATTCGCAAGCACAGGGGCAGTTGAGCCAAGCGCTTGGTCGGTTGATGGTTGTCTCGGAACAGTATCCAGATTTAAAAGCCAACGCGAATTTCCGAGATCTGTCTGCGCAATTGGAAGGAACGGAAAACCGAATCACAGTTGCACGCCAACGCTACATCGAATCTATTCTGGGATTTAACAATTTGGTAACAGTGCCGCCGACGAGCTGGACAAACTCGATTCTGTATCGCCATCCGGTCATGCCGCAGTGGGGAGCAGAAGTGACAGAGGCAGAAAAACAAGCTCCAAAAGTGAGTTTTTAATTGCGCGCACTTTCGCTTCGAACATTGTTTTTTGCTTTACTCCTCGTAGCGTCAGCTGCGTTCGCCGCATTTACGGTTCCGCCGCTAACTGGGCCTGTCGTTGACGAGGGTGGAATTATTTCCAGTGAAGCGGAATTTCGAATTGCCGAGGCCGCACGGTTTTTAAATGAAAACGGTGGCTCGCAGTTGCAAGTTCTAACGGTACCGTCGCTTGACGGCACTCCCATCGAACAAGCCTCAATACAAGTGACTGACCAATGGAAACTTGGGAAAACCAAAACCGATCGCGGTGTGCTCTTAATGGTTTCCCGCGACGATCGCAGAGTGCGGATCGAGGTTGGACAAGGTAACGAAGGCAATTTGACTGACGTGCAATCGAAACGAATCATCGAAGAAGTGATTGTGCCGCTGTTTCGACAACAAGATTACGACAGTGGAATCTTACTAGGCATTCACCAGATCGCAAAAGCAACCGATCCGGAACTTAATCTGTCCCCGTATTTAGAAGGCGCTGCTCGTCGCGTACAAGCGCGTGAACGCAGGCCGATAAATTTTTGGTTCATCATTATTTTAATTATCTTTTTGTCCTTCAGAGGCTTGTTTGGCGGCGGTGGAAGACGTGGCGGTTTTGGTCGCGGACTTATCTACGGAGGCTTGCTAGGCGGCGGACTGGGTGGCCGAGGTGGATTCGGTGGTGGCGGCGGCTTTGGCGGCGGCGGAAGTTGGGGCGGCGGTGGCGGTGGATTTTCTGGCGGCGGCGCCTCGGGGAGCTGGTGATGGAAATTCCAAAGTGGTTAAGTTGCCAAGTTAATGCCGACGGAATTGAGCGCATTCGTAAAGCTGTCCTCGACGTAGAAAAGCAGACGAGCGGAGAAGTTGTACCTGTCATCGTTCGATCGTCAGCGCCTCGCAATCATGTATTTTGGGTTCTGTTGTTTGCGATATTTTCTGTTCTTGCTCTAACGATTCATGCGTTCTCGGACTTCGTTCCCGCTAACGCGGAAGTGGCGCTTGAAGTTGGGAACGTCGTTGTTTCAGTAATTCTTGCGATGGTGCTTTCGCGTTTTGCTTTTTTTCATAGGCTCGCAACGCCAAAGGTAGATCTTGAAGCTGCAGCGATTGCGCGCGCGGAGCTCGAATTTTACCAGTTAAATTTGAAAGCTACGAAAGCTCGAACAGGCGTTCTCGTTTTTGTTTCGCTAACCGAACACGTTGCGGTTGTTTTGGCCGACGAAGCCATTTCCAAACTCTGCCCACCTGAAACTTGGGAAGAAGCAGTCGCTCAACTTCTTGGCGGAGTACGAAAGCGCGATTTTGTTGGAGGCATGTGCGCCGCCATTGAGTTGAGTGGTAAAGTTCTTGCGGAGAAATTTCCGCGAGCTGCCGACGATCGTGACGAGCTTCCAAATCGTCTTGTCATCAAAGAGTGAGACTTTTTGTACAAATTTACTCGGCGCTTCTTGAAATTCACTCGACATTTAAATGCGGGCCAAGCTAATTCTTGATTTACGGAAAAGCTTTAGAGGGGCATTTAATGAGGGGTTTTCAAACTCCGAAGGAAGAGCCGCAGCCGCAGGTCTTCGATGCATTTGGATTGGAAAAAATAAAACCTTTTCCGTTCAGTCCACCTTCAAAATCAAGTGTCATACCGGCGACGTAAAGAAGACTCTTCTTGTCGATAACAACTTTAGTGCCGTGCTGTTCAAAAATTTTATCTTGTTCAGTCAGAGTTTTATCGAAATCGAGTTTGTACGACATGCCTGAGCAGCCGCCGGCAACAACTTTTA
>JANOUF010000236.1:0-3998 GCA_031416685.1 Bdellovibrionales bacterium | reverse complement strand
CCAGCGACGCTTGTGAACGTGACCGCTCCTGGTGCTGCAGACGCACTTGTGTTCACGAAGTACCCAATGAATATGTCGGTCAGCACTTGTAATAAGGTACCTTTGCAGCTGGTTGACAGTAATTTTCATTTAACCGACGTTAACGCGACAGTGACGGCAGGGCCATCTGCTTTGAATGTCACGTTTACTGGCAGCGGAGTAGCTGCTTATGGCAACTCAACTGACTGTGGCTCTGCAACTAACGCAATATCGACAGCTGCGATTCCAGTGGCCGGAACAGAAGTGAACATATGGTTAAGGCCGTCGTTGTCGTCATTCAATTTCATAGCTACAGCCACAAATGCGACGGTCACGTTGCAGCCGGCGAATATCACTCAGCCGTAATTGCTGCAATGGTCAGCAGACCAAGCTAAATCGGAATTCACTTGCCCCCATCGGGGCAAGTTCCTATCCTCCGCGAAGTCCAAAAAAACTTGGGGTATTCGCGCATGGCTACGTTTGAACTCATCGCACACCACGGCAATCACGAACAAGTTGTCTTCTGTCACGATAAAGACATCGGTTTAAAAGCGATTATCGCAATTCACAACACGCTACTTGGTCCTGCCTTGGGCGGAACGCGCATGTGGAATTATAAAACTGAAGATGAAGCGCTGGTTGATGTATTACGATTGTCGCGAGGCATGACTTACAAAGCAGCAACTGCGGGACTCAATTTAGGCGGCGGCAAAGCGGTCATCATTGGTGATCCAAAAACGCAAAAGTCCGAAGGATTGTTCCGTGCATTTGGTCGCTTCGTAAATTCGCTAAATGGTCGATACATTACAGCGGAAGATGTCGGCACGACCGTTAAAGATATGGAATACGTTTTCATGGAAACTCCGTGGGTCACCGGCATTCCAAAAGCTTTTGGTGGATCGGGTGATCCAAGCCCATACACCGCGCACGGCGTATTGATGGCGATTAAAGCGTCAGTGAAAGAAAAGTTGAATTTAGATAGTCTCAAAGGCGTGCGAGTTGCTGTTCAGGGGTTGGGCAACGTCGGGTACCATCTCGTTGAGTATCTCGCAAAAGAGCAGGCGGTGCTGACCGTCACCGATATCGATCCTGAAAAAGTAAAACGTGTAAGCGAGCAATTTCATGCGAAGGCTGTCGGCCCTGATGAAATCATTGGCGTTGAGTGTGATGTTTTTGCGCCGTGTGCTTTGGGTGCGGTCATCAATGACGAGTCCTTGCGGAAACTAAAATGCAAAGTCGTCGCAGGTGGCGCAAACAATCAGTTGGCAGAACCACGCCACGGTGATGCGCTTCGCGAACTCGACATTCTGTATGCGCCAGATTATGTGGCCAACTCAGGCGGTCTAATGAACGTCTTCGTTGAATTAGAAGGCTATTCGCCAGACCGGGCTCTCGATAAAACGACTCAAGTCTTTGATAACATGATGCACGTTTTCGCCATCGCAAAGCGCGACAATGTGCCTACATACGTTGCAGCTGATCGCATGGCTGAAGAGCGCGTGCGCACGATCGGTCGACTGAAGCAAACTCATCTGGGACTTGCGCATCGTCCGTATGCAACTCTCAAAGAAGTAAAGAACCGATAAGAATAGAACCAACAGTAAAGACACTATCATAAAGAACCGGGGCCGCCGCGGCGCTCCCGGTTGACAACGTGAGCCGTCTTTAAGAGCATACCTTGATTCGCAATTTCAGTCGTTAGTATCAGTCTTTAATTACAACGGTTTAGCTACTTATTCGGACGGAGAACGTAAGCGTGTCGATCTTAGATAAAACTCGCAAATCAAAAGACCCACTCAAGCAACCCGATATGTTTGTTTCAACAGTTGATCGCGGCTGGAGCGTTGTTGAGAGGAACAGTAAAATCGTAACGACTCTCGTTGCGCTTCTTTTCTTAGGTGCGATTGTTTATGTATCGATGGATTTTTTGAATCGTCGCGCGGACCGCAAAGGTTCTGAAGATCTTTACAAAGTTGAAGCGCAATATTTGAAACTTAAAGATGGTTTCGAAAAAGCGAAAACTCCAGAGCCGCCTCCAGCAAAAGATCCGACAAAAGATCCGAAAGACAAAACAGAAACAGCGAAAACAGAACCTCCTGCACAACCTGCAAGTGGCGATTTACAAAAAGATTACGGCTCAGTACTTCCAGGCCTTGAGCAAGTTGCTGATAAGCACGCGGGCCAATCTGCCGGCGCACAAGCAGCTGTGATAGCTGCCGATCTTTATCTTGAATACAAAGATCCAGACAAAGCTGTCGCGGTTCTTGATAAAGTTGTTACGAAACAAAGTAGCAATGATTTGATGTACGGAGTTGCGCACTTACTTCGTGGATCCGCACTCGCAGCAAAGGGTGATTGCAATCAGGCGGTAAGTGATTGGCAAAAAGTCGTTGATAGCAAGAACAACAAGTTCCTCCATCCCGATGCGCTTTTGAAGTCTGGCGTTTGTTACGAGACACTTAAGCAATCTGAGAAGGCGATGGAGATGTACAAGAAGGTCACCCAAGATCACGCCGATACCCAGGCGGCACAAGCTGCGAAAACTTATTTGCGTGCAATGGAAACGACAGCAAATTCAGCTCAGCCAAACGCTGGCTAAAGGATTTTGTATATATGCGTATCGCCTTTGCGTTCTCAGCTTTGATTCTCATTTTAACAACCAGTGGCTGCGCATCATTAACCCGAACTTCGAATGCACGTCGCGAACTTGTTCTCGAGCGTGAATGGGTACGAAGCACAATTCAAAACACAACATTCGCAGTTCGCAGAACCCACCGGATGACTCCGATTGCATATCAAGACCTAATTATTGAAGGTAATGCTGTCGACGGCATCACTGCTTTTCATCGTGATAGCGGGAATGTTGTATGGCGGCTTGCGATCGAAAACGGAGTTGAAGGCGGAGCGCAAGTTGCCGACGGGAAATTATTTTTTGGAGCCGGTGATGGCCAGTTCTATGCCATATCTCCTGACAACGGCAGAATCCTTTGGACGTTTCCCGTTCACGCGGAAACTTTAGCTCCACCAACAGTTGATCGTGGAAGCGTGTATTTCCAAAGCGGCGCAGATCTTGTTTACTCAGTTGATGCCTCAACAGGAAAGCAAAACTGGCTCTACAATCGCCAAAGCGCATCTTCACTGTCGATACGCGCAACGACTCGACCAACAGTTGACGGCGATCTTGTCTATGCTGGATTCAGCGATGGCTTTATTGCTGCGATCAATCGTAATTCCGGTGCGCTTCAATGGGAAAAGAAGCTTTCTCGTAACTTACGATTTAAGGATGTTGATTCAACTCCAGTCATAGACGGCAACACAATCTACATTTCTAGCTATGACGGTTCACTTTACGCCCTCGACAAAGCAACTGGAAACGTTGCATGGGAACTCGAAGAAGGCGGCTATACCCCGGTGACAGTGAACAAAGATGTTTTGTACTTCGCGACCACGACTGGAAATGTATACGCACTTGATAAAGCTACGGGCCGAAAGATTTGGACTAACAAATTAACTCGAGGAATTGGCACGCAGCCAGTGCTACTCGGCAATTATGTCATTTACGGTGAGTCCGACGGAAATTTGGTTGTGGCGGATTCTCGTACGGGTAGCGAGCTTTCTAAGTTCGCTCCTGGACGTGGAATTCTCGCAACGCCACTCGCGAATAAAGACAACGAGATCTATTTTATTTCGACAAACGGAAACCTTTTTTCGATGCGACTTTCTCTTCGCAATGAAAATGACCGTCTTCCATGGCAAGAGGCGGGTCTTTAATGTTCACTCGCGTTTTTGCGCTAACACTAATCGTTTTAAGCCTAGGCTGTGTTTCTGGACACTGTCGGCAAAATCCAAAAATGCCTGAAGCGCCAGTGGCGTCAACGGTAACGACTGAATCAAGCGGAGCAACTTCCACGGTGACGCCTGGAGAGAGCGCCGCGAATGGAAGCCAACCAGCTCCCAACAATCCAACTGCGCCGTCGAAT
>JANOUF010000235.1:0-5527 GCA_031416685.1 Bdellovibrionales bacterium | reverse complement strand
ATCGAAGACGTTGTTGAGTTTAAAAACTTAGGTCTTGTGATTATCGATGAACAACATCGCTTCGGCGTTCATCAACGAAGTAAGCTTAAACAAAAGGGAGTTTCTCCACATTTCTTAGTAATGACGGCAACTCCAATCCCACGAACGCTTGCGATGACGGTTTATGGTGATTTGGATGTGTCGGTTATTGATGAAATGCCACCCGGTCGCACTCCAATCCAAACTCGCGTCGGTTGGGAAAGTGTTCGACCGAAAATGATGGGTTTCTTGCGAGAGCAATTGCAAAAGGGCAGGCAAGCTTACATCGTTTATCCTCTTGTTGAGGAAAGCGAAAAGATCGATCTCAAAGATGCTGTCAGCGCGTTTGAGCAAATCAAAACCGAATTTTCCGATTATAAAGTCGGGCTTCTTCACGGAAAAATGAAGCAAGCTGAAAAGGACGCCGTGATGAACTCGTTTCGTCATAATGAAGTTCAAATTTTAATTTCCACAACGGTGATCGAAGTCGGTGTCGACGTCCCGAACGCAACTTTGATGATTGTTGAGCACAGTGAGCGATTTGGCTTAAGCCAATTGCATCAGCTACGTGGACGTGTGGGCCGTGGTCAGCATAAATCATTTTGTATATTGATGATGGGCCATGCGGTGAGCGATGAAGGTCGCGAGCGCGCGCGAATCATGGAAAGTACAACGGACGGATTCAAAATTGCGGAGGCGGATTTAGAACTACGTGGGCCCGGTGAGTTTCTAGGCGCACGCCAGTCAGGCTTGCCTGGGTTTAAGCTTGCGAACCTCGTTCGTGACGTAAAAATTTTGCAGGAAGCGCGTGCGGCTGCATTCGAAGCTGTCGGCAAGGACATGCAGTTAAAAAAGCCAGAGAACAAATTGCTTCGCGAGGAACTTTTGCGAACGCACGGTGCGACTGCGCTCGCTTCAGTCGGCTAGCGGATGCACCCGCGGCGGCAATCTTTGAATTTACAAAAAAGAACTAAGCAAACTCTTGTTCACGTGGCGCGGCCTCTAGAAATCGCGCCCGTAAGGCTTGGCGCTCCTCCTGGAGCGCCGGCGGCATATGCGAGCCGAATTTCGCAAAGAAAGATTCTAGCGATGCAGCTTCGCGCTCGCCGGTGTGGGCTTCAACTTCCATGAGCTGAGCAAAGCGAGCGGGCTGATACTCAAGCCCATCCCATTTTAAATCTTCAAAGCGCGGAACTATGCCGAGCGCCGTTTCTGTGCCGTGAGCGCGACCCCGAACTCGGTCAACGATCCAGTTAAGCACGCGAACGTTTTCGCCAAAGCCTGGCCACAAAAATTTTCCAGCATTGTCTAGACGAAACCAATTTACTCGGAAGATAAGCGGCAAATACTTCACTGTTTTTTGCAGCGAGAGCCAGTGAGCAAAGTAATCACCCATGTTGTATCCACAAAACGGAAGCATCGCCATTGGGTCACGGCGAATAGCTTCTTGATCATCGGCTGCGGCCGTTTTTTCTGATCCCATCGTGGCTGCTAAAAACACTCCGTGTTGCCAACTGCGAGCTTGATAGATGAGCGGCATTTCTTTCGACATTCTTCCGCCAAATAAAAATGCGCTGATTGGCACACCAGCTGGATCATTCCACGCGCGATCAAGCGATGGGCATTGCGATATAGGAGCCGTGAAGCGAGCGTTCGGATGCGAGCTCAAGCGCCCGCACTCAGGCGTCCAATCTTTTCCTTGCCAGTCGATGAGATGCTGAGGAGGAACATCCGTCATTCCTTCCCACCAAACGTCACCGTCATCGGTGAGTGCCACGTTTGTGAAAATGGAATTCTTTTCGATTGCGCGCATAGCGTTCGGATTTGATTTTAATGAAGTGCCAGGTGCGACACCAAAAAATCCATATTCAGGATTGATTGCGTGTAGGCGCCCATCTGGTCCTGGCTTTATCCACGCAATATCATCACCAACCGTTGTGACTTTCCAACCGTCGAAACCCTTTGGTGCAACCATCATTGCGAAATTTGTTTTTCCGCACGCGCTCGGGAATGCGCCCGTTACATAAGTCTTCTCTCCTTTTGGATTTTCAAGACCCATGATGAACATGTGTTCAGCAAGCCAACCTTCGTCGCGCGCTTGCACCGAGGCAATTCGAAGTGCGAAACACTTTTTTCCTAGAAGTGCGTTGCCGCCGTAGCCACTTCCGAATGACCAGATCTCGCGAGTCTCTGGAAAATGCGCGATATAAGTTTTCTCAGGGTTGCACGGCCAATTGGAATCGGTTTTACCAACGGGCAGTGGGCAACCGACGGAATGAAGACACGGAACGAATTCGTTCGATGTGCCCAAAACATCAAGTGCACCTTGGCCCATTCGAGTCATGATTCGCATGCTAACTGCTACGTAAGGAGAGTCCGTGATCTGAACTCCAAGTTTTCCAATCGGTGAGCCCAGCGGCCCCATCGAAAATGGAACGACATACATCGTGCGTCCGCGCATGCTGCCTTTGAAAAGCTCTCGCAAAGTTGATCGCATTTCATTCGGCGCCATCCAATTATTGGTAGGCCCCGCATCTTCTTTTTTCTCACTGCAAATGAAAGTGCGACCCTCAACTCTCGCGACATCTTTTACATCGGAGCGCGCGAGGAAGCTGTTCGGTCTTTTTTCTGGATTTAGTTTTATTAGGGTTCCTGATCGAACCATCATTTCGCAAAGCGAATCGTATTCTTCTTGTGAGCCCGAGCAGATGTGAATGCGATCCGGTTGGCAGAGATTCGCCATATCGGCGATCCACTGGAGGAGTTTGGGACTAGTTGTATTCCCCTGCGCTAAGTCGGCAATCTTCATGTCGATCCCCCAATGATGAATGTCCCGATTTCAACAGCAAGTGCGGGTCATTTCCAAGTGCTAAATCAAAATTGCTTAAAGGGGATTTTGGGACGCGAAATTAGTGCACGATAAGCCCAGGACCTGCTCAAATCAGAGGCAGCTGAGCCAAAGTTTCAGCCTGAACTAATCCGCTGCATCCACAAATTGTTTTTATGGAAGCCACAAATTGTGTCTGGATAACGATTTTTCTGAAGGGTCACTTTCCCTCTAGATAATCGAAATCTTTTCTGTGATGCCGCAAGTTAAGTACACGATCTTGCCAGTGAATAAAGGCTGTTTGCGAGTTTGATGTCATTCTGTGAGGAAAACGTAACGTGACAAATACAAACACGAAACGGGGCGATGTCGGCCTATGTCGATCTTTTTTGGCACATTCGTCATTTGTGCGACCTTCTTTTGGCTTTGAAAAACCCGAACTGAGTGATTTGATTTTCAATGGCAGTTCAAGGGGGATCGAATGGCCAACGTTTCACGGATGAACGAAACGGCGAGAATTTCCATCATAGTTGTCTCGATGGTATTTTCGCTAAGCGCGGGTGCAGGGGAAAAACTTCGCTTTAAGACTGGGACGGTTTCGACAACGAAGCCGCTTGTGCGTGGGTATGAGGGTACCTTTTCTATAGACGCACAAAAGCCGTCTCGATTTTTCGTTATACAGTTTAAAACGAAAATTCAAAAAGCCGATCAACAAGCGATCAAAGCTGCGGGACTTAAACCGCTTCGCTACATTCCTGACGATGCTCTATTGGTCGAAGGTACGCTTGAGCAAGTCGAAGCTCTGAAAAAAGATCGCCAGCAGCAGGTTCAAGCAGCGCTTCCATTCATTTCTGAATGGAAACTCAGTCCTGCTTTCAGTGCTGGAAGCATCTTCAACGCAAGATCAAAGCAAACAGTTGTGATTCGTACTCTCGACACACAATTGACTGCGCCGATCGCGCAACAATTTAAAGCTTTGGGAATCAAAGTTGATTTCAGCAAAGGACGTTCAATTGCAGCGGTGATGAATCGTGATCAAATTCGATTGGCTTCCGAAGTTGAGGGTGTTGAGTGGGTGCAGCCGGCTCCTAAAATGGAACTCATGCATGCGCAAATTCTTGATGACGGCGCAGCAAGTGAGCCAGGTGCCGCCGCCGAGCCGAGCTATGACACGCTCACCGGATTCGAATCCGGAACAAAAATCATGAACGTTGATGGAGCTGCAGCTCGAGGCGTGTCTGGCGACGGACAAATTGTTGCTTACGCTGACACGGGTCTTGATCGCGGCGATGTAGCTAATATTCACGGCGACTTCGCTGGTCGCGCGGATGGGCAAGTCTTTGGAATGTTCGCAACTAGTTGGGAAGATCCGCACGGCCACGGCACTCATGTAGGTGGGTCGATTGCGGGAAGTGGCGCAACTTCGGGTGGACGCCTCGCGGGATCGGCTCCAAAAGCGAAATTAATTTCTCAATCAATGTGGAGTCCGGTGTTGAACAACATCACTCCGCAATCAATTTCAGAACAACTCGCGGCCGCTGAAGGTGCAGGAGCACTTATCGATTCGAACTCATGGGGTTCGACACGTAATTTCGGCGCGTACGATGCGTTTGCGGTTCAAGTGGATGAGTACACGTTTGCTCATCCTGAAATGCTCGTCGTGTTTGCGGCAGGTAATTCAGGGGTCGATCGAGATAAAGACGGCCGCATTGATCCAGGCTCAGTGTCGAGTCCTTCGACTGCAAAGAACTGCTTGAGCATTGGTGCGAGCGAGAATGAAGTTTCAACTGGCGGAATTCAACTTCCGTTAAGCAAACTTCGTAACGGAATGGAAAACTGGGGAGTCGAGCCAATCGCTAGCGACTTACTTTCCAACAACAAAAATGGCCTTGCTGCATTTAGTTCTCGTGGACCAACTCAAGACGGGCGCATTAAGCCTGACTTGGTCGCTCCCGGAACAAATATTTTGAGCACACGTTCAAAGCACCCAACCGCTCAAGTAATATGGGGCGCATTTAACGCCGAGTATGTTTGGGGCGGCGGCACGAGCATGGCAACTCCGCTCGCGGCTGGAGCTGCGGCACTCGTTCGCGAGTACCTCGTAAAAGTAAAATCGATCGCGCGTCCGTCTGGCGCGTTAGTAAAGAATGTTCTGATGCACACAGCATTTGATATTTTCCCGGGCCAGTTCGGCGCGATCGGCAAAGAAAAAGGCCAAGAAATTTTGACTCCGCGTCCTACGCTTGACGCTGGTTTTGGAAGAGTCGACGCCGATCGTGCAACTCGTCTCGACGGAATTTTGCTCGTTGATGAAAAAGGCGGCGTTGGTACTGACGATGTTCAGACTTACAGATTCGAAGCTGGTTCTGGTCGCCTCGAGGCAACTCTTGTTTGGACAGACGCTCCAGGTTCTCCGACAGCTTCTAAAGCTTTGGTGAACGACTTGAAGCTTGAAGTGATCGCGGCCGACGGCACTGCGGTGGCTGTGCAAGACGAAATCAACAACCATGAGTTTTTAAAGATCGAAAACGCTTCTGGGCTTTATAAGATCCGAGTGAGCGGCGTAAACGTCCCCATGGGCGGAAGGCAGCCGTACTCTCTAGTCGTATCCGTTCAGTAATTCCTGATAGGTGACACGCACCTTTTTGCGCAGCAGTGCTGCGCAAAAAGGTGCGTGTCACC
>JANOUF010000234.1:0-19345 GCA_031416685.1 Bdellovibrionales bacterium | reverse complement strand
CCGAGCACAACAGCTCAACTCTGAAGGTGAGCACGTCTCGCTATGGTCATATCAGCACGAGCCAGTTCTCGTACGGTACGGCTTCGAGTTCAGAGTGGACGGAGCTCAGCACTCTGTGGAAAAAATTTGAAGATCGCGTGAAGCTTCCAATTCAGCTCGCGAGTGACGAGAAGGACTCACTTCTCTTCATGACGTATTCTGAATTTCTAACTCACGTACTTGAGACCAGCAAAAAAGGAAACTACATCCAGCGCTACAAAGGATTAGGCGAGATGAATCCGGAACAGCTCTGGGAAACAACTCTCAATCCTGAAAACCGAATGCTTCTTCAGGTTTCTGTGGAAGATGCGATCGCGGCGGATGAAACGTTTAGCGTTCTCATGGGTGAAGAGGTTGAGCCTCGACGTAAATTCATCAACGACAATGCGCTCCTTGCGCGCGAGTTGGACGTTTAATTATGGCAAACGAAATAACACCAGTAGCAAACGGCAATGGCGGACCACCTAAGGGCGTGACGATCGTCGATATCAACAAAGAAATGCAGGAGGCCTACCTCCAGTATTCGATGAGCGTTATCGTCGGCCGCGCACTGCCCGACGTTCGAGACGGATTAAAGCCGGTTCATCGCCGCATTCTTTATGCGATGTATGACCTCAACAACACTCACGACAAGCCTTACAAAAAATCGGCTCGTGTCGTGGGTGACGTTATCGGTAAGTACCACCCGCACGGCGATTCTGCTGTCTACGAAACGATTGTTCGTATGGCGCAGGATTTTTCGCTTCGTTACCCACTCGTAGACGGTCAAGGTAACTTCGGCTCGATCGACGGAGATGCGGCAGCAGCGCAACGTTATACGGAAATCCGCATGACTGAACTCGCTGAAGCTATTCTTGAAGACATTGAAAAAGAAACGGTTCCATTCGGACCAAACTACGACGACTCGCTACAGATTCCGCTCTTGATGCCTGCGAAATTCCCGAACTTATTGGTGAACGGGAGTGCAGGTATCGCGGTTGGAATGGCGACCAACGTTCCGCCGCACAACTTAGGCGAAGTCATCGACGGATGTGTTGCGCTCATTAAAAATCCCGACATGACCGTCGATGAACTTATGACTCACATTCCAGGCCCGGATTTCCCGACGGCCGGAGTGATCGCTGGGCGTGAAGGAATTATTTCGGCCTACAAAAAAGGTGCGGGCATTATATCCCTGCAGGCCGTAGCTGAAATTGTTCCGAATAAGGAGCGCGAAGATATCATCGTGACTGAGCTTCCTTATCAGGTGAACAAAGCGAAGCTCATCGAAACGATGGCTGACCTTGTGAACGAAAAAAAGATCGAAGGCATTTCTGACATTCGCGACGAAAGTTCACGCGAAGGTCTTCGTATCGTTATTACTTTAAAGAAGAACGAAAACGGCAGCGTGATTCTCAATCGCTTGTACAAGTACACGCAAATGCAGGTGAGCTTTGGTATTCGCATGCTCGCACTCGATGCGCGCAATCAACCAAAGACTTTCGATCTTAAGCAAATGCTTGAGGCGTTCATTGAGCACAGAAAAGACGTCGTAACGAAGCGTTGTATTTTCGAACTCAAGAAAACAGAAGCTCGCGTTCACATCTTGGAAGGCTTAAAGAAAGCACTCGATCTCATTGATCAGATCGTTGCTGCGATTCGTGCGGCGCCGGAAGCATCTGTTGCGAAAATCTCGCTTATCGAAAAGTTCGACTTCTCCGAAAAGCAAGCGCAAGCGATCTTAGATATGCGACTCCAACGCTTAACCGGGCTTGAGCGCCAGAAAATCATCGATGAGCTGGCTGAGTTGATGAAGTACGCAGGTTGGCTCAAAGAAGTTCTCTCTGACGTTAAGAAGATTTACGAAATCATCGTGAACGAGCTCACTGAGATCAAGGCGAAGTTTAATAACAAGCGCCGCTCTCAGATCACGGGCGACGTTGGTGATATCGAAGACGAAGATTTAATTACTGACGAACAAATGGCGATCATCATGACCAAGACGGGCTACATCAAGCGCATTCCGCTTGATCAATATCGTCTACAAAAACGCGGCGGCAAAGGCCTCAAGGGTGTCGAAACTCGCGAGGAAGATTTCGTTGCGCACATGTTCGTTGCAAGCACTTTGACTACGCTCATGGTGTTCACGGATACCGGCAAGCTCTATTGGGTGAAGGTTCACCGGTTACCGCAAGGAAGCCGAACTTCTAAGGGCAAAGCGATCAACAACGTTGTTCAGCTTGGACCCAAAGAAGCCGTTCAGGCGATTCTTCCGGTTGAGAAATTTGATGAAAATAACTACGTCGTCATGCTCACCGAGAAGGGTATCATCAAGAAAACATCTCTTGATGCCTTCTCGAATCAGCGTCCGTCGGGAATCATTGCGCTTACGACGGATCTTGATGACCGCGTAATCGACGCAAAGATTTCAAACGGCAAATGCGACATCTTCATCGCAACCAAAGAGGGCATGTCGATTCGCTTCGACGAGGGCGATGTCAGACCGATGGGTCGCTCGGCTCGCGGCGTGAAGGGTGTTACACTTTCTAAAGAAGATAAAGTCGTTGGCATGGAAGTCCTCGATAAAGCGAGCAAGGCTACGATTTTGATGGTTACTGAGAATGGTTACGGCAAGCGCACGCTGATCGAAGAGTACAGAACTCAAGGTCGGGGCGGCTCCGGCATCATCACGCAAAAAACAACTGACAAGGTTGGTAATGTCGTCGGAACACGTTCGGTTCTCGACACTGATGAGGTGATGGTGACGACCGATAAAGGTCAGACTCTTCGAATGCCTTGCTCGGGCATCTCTGTGGTTGGCCGAAATACGCAAGGGGTTCGCCTCATTAACCTCAATGACGATGAGAAAGTGACCGGACTAGCGCTCATTAGCGAAGATTCGGAAGATGACGCTCAAGCTCCAAACTGAGCCTAAGTTTTTCTCAAAGCTAAGCCGTGGGTATTTGCTCACGGCTTTTATTTTTTTGGCGAGCATGAGCTCGTGTCGCCTCTCTCAAGACAAAATTGAGTTTGGAAAAGGGCAAAGCGCAAGCGAAGCAAAGGATTATCGTCGTGCGCTTGAGCATTACGAGCAGGTCGTGAAACGCCAAACGAACACAGACCTTGCTCTCGAAGCTGCCAAAGAAGCGGCTCGCGTTTCGTACTACGAACTCAAAGACTACAGAAAAGCTTCTGAATACTTCCAGCACATCATTCTTTATTCGAAGGTGAGTGCCGATCGGATCCAAGCGCAGAAAAAGATTGCTGAGCTAAATTTTAGCAACCTACAGAACTATAAGCAGGCGATCATCGAGTACAGCAAACTGCTGCAACTCCCACATTCCGCAGGCGAAGAAATTGAGTTTCGCTTGGCGATCGCGCGAAGCTTCTTTTATCAGAACAATTTCTTCCAGGCGCTTGTGGAGGTCGACAGTATTCTTAAAGCTGCGGGCGACGCAGAAGATGTTTTTGATGCCATGGAGCTAAAGGCGAATATTCTGATGCAAACTAAGAAACTCGATGAGGCTGTCGAAGTTTTAAAACTCATGACGGCAAAGTACCCGGAGAAATCAAAGGAACGCCAAACGGGTTTACTGCTCGCAGTTGTCTATGAAGAGAAAAAAGATTTCGCGAAAGCGATTGAAACACTGACTTCGATTAAGGATACCTATCCAAGCCCAGCGTTCATTGAAGCTCGAATCAAGAATTTAAAAGAACGACAATCGTATTTGCCGGGCGCACACGGCTGGCGAAAGTAGATAGACATGAACAAAAAAGTATTGGTTTTCACGGCGATCGGATTTGAATGTGTTGGCTTGGTGGCGGCGTGTGTCCTCATTGGCCGATGGCTCGATGCAAAATATGGCTGGAACAGCATGGGATCCGCCGCGGGAGCCATTATTGGGGTAGTCGCTTGGGTCATGCACTTAATGGTTTTGCTGCGCCAGCTCAATTCTGAGGACGAGCAGTCAGACCAAAAAACCCAATCAGATCCAAACAACCCATCAGAACCCAAATGAATTCTTTAATCTCCATTCACGTCATTGTGGGGGTAGTTGCGACTGTAATCGGGTGGTGGTTTGGCGACCTGGTGATTGCGCAGTCGATCGCCGCGGGTGCCGGCGTGTCTTTACTAAATCTTCTTGCTCTTTCAACCGTTTGGTCGCGGGTTTTCGCCAAAAAACAGGTTGCTTTAGCCTTGAGTGTCACGGTATTTAAATTCGCGATTCTAGGTTGGATTTTGTATGAAGTCGTTCGGCACGATTACCTCTCAATCGGGTGGTTTGCGGCCGGAATGGGACTCGTCACAATTACAGTGATCATTAAAGGAATGCATGGGTAGCCATTTTACCTGGTTCGATTTATTGCACGTAAATCACGACTACACGCATGCGGCCGCTGCTATCGCCGCGACGATCTTGATCGTATTGATTTCTATCGTTGCGAACTTGGCTCTAGGCAAAGGCGAAACCGCGGTTCAGCCGGCAGAGCGTTTTTCAATCAAAGGTTTGTTCGAAGCACTTACTGAATTCATCGTGAATCTCACCCGCTCAATTCTTGGCCATCACGGCGATGTTTACGTCGCTGTGTTCGCTTCGATTTTCTTCTACGTTGTGTTCAACAATTTGCTGGGACTACTTCCGGGTATGACCGCAGCGACTGCGAACATCAATGCTGCACTTGCAATCGGCGTATTCTCTTTCATTTTCTACAACATCCAAGGATTTGCGCACGCTGGCCCAGCTTACCTAAAGCATTTCATGGGACCAGTTTGGTGGATGGCTCCGGTTCTTTTCCCAATCGAAATTATCTCGAACTTAGTTCGCCCATTCAGCTTAGGAATTCGCTTGAGTGTTAACATGACGGCCGATCACGCCATCTTGGGAACGTTCACAAGTCTTACGAAGGTTGTCGTTCCGGTTATTTTTTACGGAATGGGAACATTCGTATCGCTGGTTCAAGCGTTCGTATTTACATTGTTATCAATTGTCTACGTGATGATGGCCACAGCCGACGACCACTAAGACTCAACACTCAGAAGAGGTAGAAAAATGAAAAAGTTCGCAGTAGCAGTAGCAGCAGTTTTCGCAAGCGTTCCAGCTTTAGCTCAAGACGCACATTTACACGCAGCAATTGGCTCTTCACTTGGTTGGGTCGGCGTGGGCGTTGGTCTAATGATGGGCCTTGCAGTTCTCGGCGGTACACTCGGACAATCTCGCGCGGCTGCAGCGGCACTTGATGGCGTTGCTCGTAACCCAGCATCGTCTGGTAAATTGCAAACACTTCTGATCCTTTCACTCGCTCTAATGGAATCACTCGTTCTTTTTGCATTCCTACTAGGTCTTTTCCTCCAAGGAAGCATTTCGAACGTGTTGAACGCACTCGTCGGAAAAATCTAGTTCCGAATTCGGTTCGCGCCTCAGATTGATAAAAGCGCGAACCAAATCTCAATATGAAACACTGGCGCCGCCTGAATTTTCATGGCGGCGTTTTTATTTCTTAAATTCACATCGCCCCACTTAGCTTGGTCTAGGTTTCTCCCGATAAATAAGTAGGTTCATATTTTTCGGAGAATTGATTGAGCGTTGGTGGTGAGTCCGAAAATCGCGAAGCTCCTGTTCGAGTCTTAGCTTTGTGCAAGACTCCGGATGCCATTCGCACCACGATTACTTTTCTTGCTCGCCGTGGCGTGCAGATTACGACAGTTAGTACCGTTCAAGAACTTCTCGATAAGTTAAGTCAGAGATTAGTCGACTTCATTTTCCTAAGCGCTACATTTCCCCATCAAAAACTGGATACGATTCCGGGTTTGCTCCATCAAAGCTTCGGCATTGAAACAGTTGCGTTTGCTGAAAAGTGGGACCGTCGCTCTGAGGCGTTGATATCTCAGCTGCGAATGAAGCATGTGATCTATGGACCAGTTACAGGGCCGTCAGTTCTTTTGAAAGTAAGACAGTTGGTAAAGCTAGCTGCTGAAGAGAGAGCGAAGGCAGCGGCTAAAGAGAGTGCGCATGCGAAGCCGGATGAGATTGCAAGTTTAATGAAAATTTTGACATCCGATTCGGGCGAGGGCCCAATCGGATCCGAAATAACAAAGTCAGCACCGCCTGATTACAAAGTGTTCGTGGCTAAGGGCAAGCCCCCATTGATGATGAGCTACATTCCTCCGTCGTCAGCAAACAAGGATCGCGGTTTAGCAGTTTTCAAACAGGATCCGCGCATTCCAAACACACACAAGATCATACTGGCTGAACCGAAGGCACATGAACAGCCGACTCGCGAAGCCGAAAAGCCAGCCGCAAAGGTTCTTCCATTTCCACAGCAGCACGGCGCTCCACTTAAACGAGTACCTGATTCAATCGCAAAAAATCCGAAAGTCATGGTTTTGTGGGAATGTGCACGTCGTGCAGTTCTAGATGTCACACAAGGAACAGAAGTTTTCGACACAGCGATTTCTAGAATTCATAGCCTTGCGCTGCTATCGATCAACTGCGAAGCGGTTCGTGGCTGTTTCCTGCTGACGGCAGGTAAAGGTAGAAGCTTTCCGTATGGCGCCATTGCAGATCTTCAGCAGAGATTTCTTTTTCATCTTTTCGAAGCTGGTCAGTATGTTCGCGACGGGGACTGCGAAGTTATCGAAATCGATGTCCGCAATCTTCCAGATGGTGCATTTATCGATTCGGACTTTTCTTTGACGGCATTGTCGGATGTTGCTGAGCTTTCAATTTCATTTCTTGATGTTGCTCCCGCGAATCCTGAGATTGAAAGAAGCGCTGTTGATGATTTCTCACGAATTCAAGTGAAGGATGTCGCTACAGGCGTTCCACTTACGTTTGATGCTTATATCTACATGCCGCTTAACCGTAAAACTTTGAAGTACCTCAAAGAGGGCGGCGAGTTGGGCATAAAGCAAAAATCGAAACTTATCGACGATGGCACCGAGCATCTTTATATAAAAGAGGACTCGGTTCCGAGCTTTAAAGAATTTCATGCGCGTGCTTCTTTGCACGAAGTGTTTGACCGTCGCAAAGACGGAACTAAAAAAAAAGCTAGCTAATCTATAAATTTTTCTGACTATTTGTCAGGCTATCTTTCTGGTCATGTTTTTTGGCCATGACTGACTTTAAGAATCTTGCAGTCTCACTGCGCTTTACTTTAATCACAGCTTCAGGCGTGCCCGTTGCGACAAGCTCGCCTCCGCCAGTTCCGCCATCAGGTCCAAGATCAATAACGTAATCGACGGACTTAACAACATCGAGATTGTGTTCAATGACCAGCACCGTGTTGCCTTGCTCGACGAGTTCTTGGAGAAGCTCAACGAGCTTAGCGATGTCGGCGAAATGAAGTCCTGTCGTTGGCTCATCGAGGATGTAGAGAGTTTTGCCTGTGCCGCGCTTTGAAAGCTCTTTGCTGAGCTTCACGCGCTGAGCCTCACCGCCAGAAAGGGTTGTCGAGCTCTGCCCAAGGGTCATGTAATCGAGACCGACTCTGTGGAGCGTGTCGAGTTTTCTGTGGATATGCTTGTGGTTGGTGAAAAACTCAAGCGCTTCGGCTACGCTCATTTTTAAAATGTCGGCGATGCTTTTTTCTTTGTATTTTATCGCGAGCGTTTCCTTATTGTAGCGCTTGGACATGCAGCCGTCGCAATCAACATAGACGTCGGACATGAAGTGCATTTCGACCTTCACCATGCCGCCGCCCTGGCAAACTTCGCATCGGCCACCCTTAACATTGAAACTGAAACGACCAGGCCCGTATCCGCGAACTTTCGAATCGGGAAGTGAAGCAAATAGATCTCGAATAAGCGGGAGCACACCGACGTAAGTTGCAGGAGTGGATCGAGGAGTGCGACCAATCGGATTTTGGTTGATGTCGATAACTTTGTCGATGAACTCAAGGCCTTTGATTGCGCGGTACGGAGCGACTTCCCACTTACTGTCGTAAAAGTGATTTGCAAGGATTCGATAGAGAGTATCCATGATGAGGGTACTCTTTCCACTTCCAGAAACTCCAGTGATTGCAGTGAACGTTCCAAGCGGAATGTCGATCGTGATGTCCTGGAGGTTGTTGCCAGTGGCGCCCTCTAAGCGAAGACTTTTGCCGTTACCGGGCCTTCGAATTTTTGGAACCGGAATGGAAACGGTGCCCGCAAGGTACTGACCTGTGAGACTTTGCTTGCTATCCGCGACTTGCTGAGCGGTTCCTTGTGCAATCACAGAGCCGCCGAGAACTCCTGCTCGCGGGCCAATATCAATAATGTGATCAGCTGAACGAATCGTATCTTCGTCGTGCTCAACCATAAGAATTGTATTACCGAGTTCGCGAAGGTCACGAAGGATGTCTAGCAAGCGATGATGATCGCGCGGGTGGAGGCCAATGCTGGGCTCGTCGAGCACGTACAACACACCAACCAGTGATGATCCGACTTGTGTTGCAAGACGAATTCGTTGAGCTTCACCGCCCGACAGCGTTCTCGTTGGCCGATCTAGACTTAAATATCCTGCGCCCACTCGGATCATGTAGTTCAAACGAGAATCAATCTGCTTTAAAATCTTTTCGCTAATCACAGTCTCGCGTTTCGGCCAGTCAACCGTTTTAAGAGTTTCTTGAAGTTCTTTTGCCGCAAGGCCTGCGAGCTCGGTGATTGTTCTGCCAGAAATGAGAACGTTACGAGGCTCAACTCTTAGCCGCGTACCTTTGCAATCTGGGCATTTGCGAATCGCGAGCTGATCGAGCTCACCCTCTTCATCTTCTTCAGTTTTGTGTGCGAGATTATCTGAGATTTTGTATCGGACGTTAACCTTTGCGGCACCATCGTCGCCGCCGCCCCATTGGACATCTTGAATTTCCTGAATATCGATCGTGCCTAGTCCGCTGCAGGTTTCGCATGCGCCGCGAGGGTTGTTGAAACTAAAAAGTCTCGGCTCAAGCTCGGGAAAGTTGAAGCCGCACACTGGGCACGCGGAGTGAATGGAATAGGTTTTTCGCTTCCCG
Organism: Bdellovibrionales bacterium; assembly: GCA_031416685.1. Taxonomy (GTDB): domain Bacteria; phylum Bdellovibrionota; class Bdellovibrionia; order Bdellovibrionales; family JAMPXM01; genus JANOUF01. Next base: position 10,333 of record JANOUF010000234.1, on the reverse strand, counting down.
CTACTTGTTTCCACTGCGACTCGATCATGGCCAAGCTGGATTGCTGTGTGAACGCTTTCCGCGAGACGTGTGCGAATTCCATCTTTGACTACGATCTTATCGATCACGATATCAATGTCGTGTGCCTTGGTTTTTGTTAGCTTCTTCGCTTTGTCGAGGTCAGTAAAAACGCCGTCAATTTTTGCGCTCACGAAGCCGCGGCGTAGCCACTTCTGGAATTCCGCCATGAACTCGCCCTTTTTACCTTGCGCATACGGCGCCATGATAAAAATTCTTGTGCCGGCCGGAAGCTTTTCGATGTCGTCGATAATTTGATCGGGAGTTTGAGCTGCGACCGGAACTTTGTGTGTCGGACAGTGAGGCTCACCAACTTTTGCGAAGAGCAGGCGAAGATAATCGTAAACTTCAGTTACGGTTCCGACAGTTGAGCGCGGACTTAACCCAACGGATTTTTGATCAATCGCGATTGCGGGAGAAAGACCGGTAATCGAATCGACATCTGGCTTCTTTAATTTATCGAGGAAGTTTCTCGCGTAAGTAGAAAGTGAATCGACGTAGCGCCGCTGGCCTTCGGCGTAGATTGTATCAAACGCCATCGAGCTTTTGCCGCTACCGCTCAAGCCGGTAATAACGGTGATTTTATTTCTTGGAATATCGACACTGACGTTTTTAAGGTTGTGCTCTCGCGCACCCTTTACGCGAATACCATCATAAATCTCGTCGTAAATCTCGTCTTGAATTTTACCGAGAGGATCTGGAAGTTCAGCGTCCATGGTTAGCACCTACAAAAGCGGCGTAATAATTTTCTCAACCTGATCGCGAATGCGATCGAGCGCAGCTTGAGTATTTGCTTCAAAGCGAGTGACCAAAACAGGTTGCGTATTCGACGCCCGAGCCAATGCCCAACCGTCTTTGAAGCTGATGCGAACACCGTCGAGGGTATTCACTGTGTACTCAGCTGTGTCCTTATTGTAGACGGTCTTTAATTTCTCCACAATCGCCCATTTTTTTTCTTCAGTGGTGTCGATGCGAATTTCAGGAGTGTTGAACGCGGTCGGAAGTCCCTCGAGCAATTGGTCGATGGTTTTTCCCGTCTCACCTAAAATCTCTAGAAGACGTAAGCCGGCGTACAGAGCGTCGTCGAAGCCGTAGTTACGATCTGCGAAGAACACGTGACCGCTGAGTTCGCCGCCAAACGGAGCGTTATCTTCTTTAATTTTAGTTTTGATTAAACTGTGTCCCGTTTTCCACATTACACCGATGCCGCCATGTTTTTTAACATCGTCGTATAAACGATCCGAACATTTCACGTCGCCGATGATTTTTGCTCCCGGAGATTTCTCAAGGATGGCACGAGCCACCACAACCATCAGCTCATCACCCAGTAGAAAGCGACCATTGTGATCGACAACGCCGATGCGATCCGCATCCCCGTCGAAGCCAATTCCGCACACGGCTTTATTCTTGCGAACAGCCTCAGCGAGATCTTTTAGATTTTTCTCAACGGTTGGATCGGGATGATGATTCGGGAAGCGACCATCTGGTTCTTCAAACAAAATGATCGGCTTTAATCCAGCTGAATCTTCGTACAAGCGTCGTGCGATAACTCCAGCTGAACCGTTGCCGCAATCGAGTACGACCGGCACCTTCTTCATGTTCTGAAATTCTTTTTTGTAGCGCTCAATATACGCAGGAAAAATATCGTGGTCTTTAACTGAACCTTTTCCTTCAACGTACTGACCGCGATCCATAATCTTTCGAAGCTCTTGGATTTCCGCGCCAAAGATTGTCGTCTTACCTAAAGAAATTTTGAAACCGTTGTACTCGGGCGGGTTGTGACTGCCAGTGACCATAAAGCCACCCTCTGCGCCCGCGTACTCAAACATCGAGAAGTATGAAATCGGTGATGTCACCATTCCCAAGCGCACGACATGCGCGCCACTTTTTAGAAGTCCGTCCGTTAATGCCTTTACAATTGCGGGACCTGAGAGTCGCGCGTCTTGCCCGAGAGTGATGATTGGGTTTTCAGATGAGCCACGTTCACGCATGTACGTTACAAAGGCGCGGCCAAGATCGTGAGCGAAGCTCTCGTCGTAATCGCGATCCACTACACCACGGATATCATATTCACGGAAAATTTCAGGATTGAACATATTGGTCCTCTGCGTGTTCGAGAGCAAACGCTAAAAGCGAAAGCCCAAACGGAACTACCGTTTTAGTTGTAATTGCCGTGCTTTTGCAAGGCGCATTGCCCATTCGATGGCCATACGCATAGAGGACGGATCGGCCTTGTTTTTTCCAAAGATGTCCTTCGCCGTGCCGTGATCAACACTGGTGCGAACAAAGGGAAGCCCAAGCGTAATATGGAGGCCTGAACGTTGCCCATGGATCATTTTAAACGGAATTAAACCCTGATCGTGGTAGTTCGCAACATATACGGAATACTTCTTCCAGTTCTCTTCGAAGAACGCGGCGTCAGGCACAAGCGGGCCTTCAATTTTCTCATCATTCTCTTTTAATTTTTTAATAATTGGGATGTGCATGATGGCCTCATCATTACCAATCATTCCCTGTTCTCCAGCGTGAGGATTTAACCCGAGCACTGCGATTGGCCGCGATGATTGTTTCTTGTCGAGAAGACGACGAAGAGCGACAGCCGCCTCAATCGCCTTTTCCAGTTGAGATTTAGTCAGCTTCGACTTCACACTCTCGATCGGCAGATGTGCGGTTGCGAGGACAACGTTAAACTTGTCCCCGATAAAACCCATGAACAGATCATTGGTCCCGGTGACTCGCTTTAAAATATCCGTGTGCCCTATATCGGTGAGGCCCGCTGCAGCGATCGCAGTTTTTGATAACGGCGCGGTTGCCATGGCGTCGATGTGATTATCGAGGCTCGCTCGCGCGGTCGCCTCAACCCAAAGCGCCGGCGGGAGATTGGAATTAATGTCGATGATTTCTTTATACGATTTCGATTGCACCTTCAGCGCTTCTGGCCAAGTTGCGACAGTGATTCGTTTAAAATTTCTATCGATGGTTTTTAAATCTCGTTTTGAACAGCGAGGAGAGCGCCAAAGATAAAATTGGACGCCTCGTTGCGGTTTTATTTTAGCGAGTGCTTTTGCGGTAACTTCGGAGCCAATTCCGTCGACATCGCCGGTTGTAATGGCGACTCTCAGCGGTCTGGTCACTTATTGTTGATCCTCAAGAAAGCGTCTTGGCGAAGTTGCTCAAGCCAAGACTGCAGCTGTCGTTTGTAGGCGCTCTCGTAGAGCGTTTGTTGCAGCTTTTCTTTTTCCAGATCGTACTTCGGATCAGGAATTAATTTCTTGGTCAAAACTTTGAGAACGTGGAAGCTAGTTTTAGTTTCAATCAAGCCGCTGACTTGTCCTGATGACAATTCTTTTGCTTCCTTTTCAAGATCAGCTAAGAACTCGCCCGTTTTGAAGGTGCCGAGTAATCCGCCGGCCTCAAAATTTGGATCTTCGCTCATTTCGCCGGCGAGCTTTTCAAAGTTACCGCCGTCGCTAAGGCGCTTGAGAAAAGCTTGAGCTCGAGTGCGAGCTGCGGTAGCGCCGCCTTTTTCTTTCAAGAACAGCGCGTGGGCGAGAGTGTATTCGTAAGCCTGCGTGCTTGAGCCCTTATTGTTCTGGGCATAGAGGTTCAAAACATCTTGTTCTGTGATTTTGATTTTCGATGTAACCGATTTTTCAATCAGCGACTGGCGCTCGAGACCCGTTTTGATGAAGTCTTGGTATTGCGAGAAACTAACTCCTCGCTGAGTAATCGCATCTCTTAGCTGATCGCGCGAAATATTGTTTCGACGAGCAATCGCACGAACCTCTTGTTCTACTTTCTCAACTGGCACCTGCAAATTTTGACGTTTCACTTCCGAATCGATCAGGCGCTCACTGATCATTGTTTGCAGAAGTCTTTCCTTGTCGGCGAGGATCGCTTGCTTAGTTGCATCGTCAGGAATCAAAAGGTCGTCAGTGAGTCCACCACCACGAAGGCGTGCGGCGTAGCTGTTGATGTCTGTGAGCGTGATGATTTCGTTATTTACGATCGCAACGATGCGCTCAATAAGTTCGGCGTGTGCTTGTGTACAGAGAAAGAGGGCAAGAACGAGAACAGCGCTGAATTTTTTTAGCATTAGTTACCCCGCGTGGAGATTTGGATCGCCTTGATAAGAGCATCATTTTTCATCACAGTCGAACTCTTCAACTGTGCTTCAAGCCAAGTCGAAAAGACTTGGTGCTCTTGGCGCTCTCTCAACGCGGTTCGTATACTAGCTTTGGCTTGTTCTAAGTTCAATTTAGTCTCAGGTTCTTTTTTTAGAACTTCATAAATATGGTAGCCGTACGGGCTCTTAACGACCTTGCTGCGGCCGCCGATATTTAACTTAAATGCGGTGTCGAAAACTTCAAGCGTGCCCTTTTCAATCCAGTTGGTTACGCCGCCATTTTCTCCCTCGGGCGCGACGGAAAATTTCTTCGCAAGCTCGGCAAAGTCTTTCCCAGCAACGATCTCGTCATGGATGCGCTTCGCGTTATCCTCGGTGGACACGACGATTTGTCGCAATTGAATGCGCGCTGGGCGCTCGAAATTTTTCTTGTTTTCATCGAAGTACGTTTTGAGTTCTTTGTCGGTTGGCTCGGGAAGATCTTTGCTTAGATGTGCGATCAATTTCCGCTGCAAAAGAGTGGATTCGATACCTGTCTTCCATCGCTCAAAAGACATGTTCTCTTCAGCGAGCGCACCTTTGAACGCGTTGTCGTCGGGATATTTCGTGCGGATTTTATTTACTTCCGCTTCAAGCTCTTCGGGAGTTACAGAAATCGAAATTTTGTCGCAATACTGTTTGATTAACGATTCCACAAGGAATGCTTCAATCGTTTGCTTTTTTGCGTTCTCGAGATAAGTGTCGTCTTTGACTTGAAGGGCATCGAGACCCTTTAGTTTTTGCGCAAGGCGATCGGCGAATGCCTGAGTTGTAATTTCAGTACCATTCACCTTCAACGCAACTTTGCTTCCGATCACATCTTTTTGAGAGAAGCATGCGGTCAGCATAAAAGACAAAACGAGGGCTCGAAGGCCCTCGTTCCGATGTAAACGAGATAAATTAGGAAACTTAATCATTTGTATCTAATGGGCCCTTATTTCAAAGCCGACTTATTCACATCGATTTTGTATTGCTTCTTCAGGCGCACAAAGTAGTCGTCGAAAATCCCTTTACGTTTTTCGTCGAACACAGCCGCTCGGATCTGACGTTTGTTGGCGTCAGCGTAAGCGTGGCGACCAGTGACTTTCACAATGTGAAAACCATATTGAGTTTCGATGAGGCCTTTGACTTCATTGCTCTTCATCTTAAGGATTGCTTGGTAATAATTCGGCACGAGCGTCATGCTGCTCTGCCAACCCACATCGCCGCCGCTCTTCTTCGAGAGAACGTCGTCTGAGTACAATGCAACCAACTCTTCGAACGGACGCTTACTCTTTTTTACTTCGTCATAAATTTCTTGAGCGCGCGCTTTTGCAGCTGATTTTTGTTCCGCAGTCGCGTCAGGCTTGAACTCGACAAGAATGTGGCTTGTGCGAATTTCTGGGTTCTTCGCATAGAACGCCTTCATGTCATTTTCATTAACTTTGATATCAGAAGTTTTTTTGCCGAGTTCTTTTTCGAGCAAGCCTTTGTAGATCTCTTGGCGGATGCGTTCTTTTACGATCGGGTCGTTTTGCATTCCCTTTTTCATCGCCTCTTGAACACCGAGTTCGAAGCGAACGAGATCTTCTAAGAACAATTCTTTTGGCGGCGGATTGATCGTCGCTTTTTGAACTTCGTCGTAACGTTGGTTGAAGTCTTTTAGCGTGATCTTGTTATCGCCGACAGTGGCGAGAACTTGGTTGTCCTGTGCAAACGCGAGGGTCGCGTACGAAACGAGAATAACGGCAACGGCGAGGGCAACAAAAGTGCGCATCATGATGGCTTAACCCCTTAATATTCCTTAGAGAGATTCTTCTAAAAGGCTAAAGGACAAACTATGCAGTCGCAATGAGATTGCGGGCGTGGTGCTGCGCATTAGCCAGAGCCAGTTCAAGCTGCGCGGCGAGTTCGGTAGATCGACTATCAACGTCTCGACCAACGGCGGGGAGTGGTGGACCAAGAACCACCTGGACCTTCGCAAAAGGCAGCGGAAGAAAAGTTTTGTTCCATGCTTTTTCAAAAACATGTGAGCGAGTGGTAACTGCGGTCAGCGGAACAATTCTTCCGTGCGTGAGTTTTGCGATTTCAAAAATTCCGGGCTTCACTTTGTAAATGGGACCCTTAGGTCCGTCGACCGCAACACTCGGGCGCCAACCTTCTTTTGAAAGACGAATGATTCCCTTAAGTGCACTGACTCCGCCTCTCGTGGATGAGCCACGCGATGTTGGGCTTCCAAGATGTCGAATTACGCCGTCCATGATCGCGCCATCGGCACTCGTTGAGACCATCGCGCATGCTCGGCAGTATTTTAGCATATGAAGAATTGCTAACTCATCACCGTGCCAGTGGCCAATGACGAGTGGCTCTTCGCATTTTGTCAGACGCGTGTACTCAGGATCTTCGTAAATACGAATACGCCAGCTCATCACCAGCGCTCGATAGAATAGGAAAATGATGAAAGGCAATACCTTCGAACGAAACATCTAAGTGAGGAACATCAGTGCAAAAGCTTTTTGAACTCAGCCGTCATCAGCGGCACAACTTCGAGTGCGTCGCCGACGATTCCGTAAGTTGCTTTTTGAAAGATTGGCGCGTTTGCATCTTTGTTGATTGCAACGATGACTTTGCTTCCGCTCATTCCCGCTAAGTGTTGAATCGCGCCCGAGATACCTGCAGCTATGTAAAGTGTTGGCGCAACTGTTTTTCCGGTTTGGCCGACTTGCATGTTGTGCGGAACCCAACCAGCGTCAACAACTGCGCGAGATGCGCCGACTGTTGCGCCGAGAACATCAGCGAGCTCTTCAAGCATTTTGAAGTTAGCTGGCTCTTTCATTCCGCGACCGCCAGAAACGATGATGTTTGCTTCCGACAAATCGAGTTTTGAAGAAGCTCCCTTTACGACTTGCTTAATCAAAGTTTTCAAATCACCAGCGGGAGCGGCGACGTCATGAACTTGCGTGCTCTTTTTTCCTTCGGGCTGACCAGTTGGCAATTGATTCGGCCGCATCACGATGATGCGCGTGTCAGAAGATTTAAAATTCACTCCTGCGGTGCATTTGCCTGCGTACATCGGCCTGCGAACTTTTAGTTCACCGCCGGCGAGATTAAGTTCCGTGCAGTCACTTGCAATTCCAGCTTTCAGGCGCGCAGCGATTCTAGGGAAAAGATCGCGACCGAGCATTGTTGAAGCTGCGAGTACGGTTGCAGGCTTTTGTGCCGCAAGTACATCGCCTACGGCTTTTGAGAAAACTTCTGGGTTGTATTGGTCGAAGGCGGCGTTGTCGCCGAGGTATGCTTCGTCGACTCCGTATTGAGCGAGCTGATCCACTAAGCCTTTTGCGCCCGAGCCGAGAGCAATCGCTTGAATTTTTTGGCCAGAGGCGCGCGCCGCTGTCAAAAGCTCTAGAGCACTTTTTTTAAGTTGTCCGTTTGCGAATTCTGCAAAAACAGTAATTGTGGACATTTTTGGGTCTCCGAATATTTTTTCCTAAATTTTCTCAAACTTTTTAATTAAATAACCTTAGCTTCTTCGCGCAAGAGTTTTGCTAGCTGCGCAGTTGCGGCAGCAGCATCGCCCGGAATCATCTTCACGGCCGGTTTGTCTGGTGGAAGTTGGAAGCCAACAAATTGCGTTCGAACGTCCCCGTCGCCAGTGTCGAGCGTGTTGATCGCAATTTCCTTTATCGTTTTCTTTTTTGCTTTCATGATGCCAGGAAGGCTTGCGTACCGTGGAGCATTGAGGCCTTTGTTTGCGCCAACGACCGCGGGAAGTGTGAGCTGGATAACTTCACGAGTGCCGCCTTCAACTTCGCGCTCAACAGTGACTTGGGAGTCTGCGTATTCAATTTTCGAAATGACCGTTGCGTGCGGAACACCAAGGAATTCAGCGAGCATTTGGCTTACGGCTGATTGGTTATCGTCGATTGCTTGTTTGCCAGTTAAAATCATTTTGAATTCGCCCTCGGCGCGAATTGCGGCTGCGAGTGCTTTCGCTGTTGTATAGCTATCGAGGTCTTCGCCCGCGTCGATCGCGATGGCCTCATCAGCTCCCATTGCGAGTGCTGTGCGAAGTGTTTCGTTTACGCGAGCCTTTGGCCCAAGGCTGATCGCAATAACTTGAGTCGCTTTTCCTGACTCACGCATCTTAATAGCTTCTTCAACTGCGAATTCATCGTACGGATTCATGACCCACTTAACGCCAGCGGTATCGATACCGTTGCCATCACCGCGAATCTTAATTTTGGTTTCCGTATCGGGAACTTGCTTAATGCAAACGAAGACTTTCATTGATTTACCTCTCTCGTGGCGCACCAGTTATCCCAAAGAAGGGTGCGTGAGGCAAATGGTTATGGCTTGCCCTTTTTTCGGGTTTTTAGGGTTGGACAGGTGCTTTTTCGAGGAGTAGTAATTAAGACTCAAGTGCCGGGAATATAATAGAATTATGAAAAATTTGTGAAGGTACGAGGTTGATGTGAGGTACTTGCAATCCGCCGTTGGGCGCAAGCAGTTGATGGGTTTGACCGGACTTGCTTGGAGCCTTTTTGTCTTAAGTCACATGGCTGGAAATCTTCTGATTCTTGTCGGTGCCGATGCGTACAATAAATATTCACACGCGCTCATCACGAACCCACTTATCTACATCGCTGAAGGCGGCCTGGTTCTGACTTTGCTTCTCCATGTTTTCTACGGAATTAAATTAACTCTCGAAAACAAAAGAGCTCGCAAACAAAAGTATGCAATGCCGACCAATGGCGAAAAGGCCGCGCGGCCGAATTCAAAGTTCATGATTTTCCATGGAACTATGATTTTGGCTTTCGTAATTTTGCATCTATTTACTTTTAAGTATGGCACTCACTACGAAACGACAATCGATGGCGTTGTGATGCGTGACTTGCACCGTCTAATTATCGAAGTGTTTCAGAGTCCAGCTTATGTTGTTTGGTATTTGGTGGCGCTTGTCTTGGTTGGCTTGCACCTGAGCCACGGTCTTTACTCTTCGTTTTGTTCGCTTGGCTTTTATCATCCGCGCTACTCAAGCATTTTGAACAAGCTTGGTTATGTTTACGCGGCTGTGGTCGCTGCAGGATTTATCGTTCAACCTCTGTATGTATTCTTCATACATCGGTCTTGAGATCAGGAGATTTTGAGTTGGCTATTCTAGATGGAAAAATCCCACCGGGTCCGATTGAAGAAAAATGGGAAAAGTACAAATTCAATATGAAGCTGGTGAATCCAGCGAACAAACGTAAGTTCAACATCATCGTTGTTGGCACTGGGCTTGGTGGCGCATCCGCAAGCGCGACTCTCGCTGAGCTTGGATACAACGTTCAGACGTTTTGTATTCATGAATCACCTCGGCGTGCGCACTCGATTGCGGCCCAAGGCGGAATCAACGCTGCGAAGAACTATCAAAACGATGGCGACTCTGTTTATCGTCTATTTTACGACACGATAAAGGGCGGTGACTTCCGCGCACGGGAAGCGAACGTTTATCGTTTAGCTGAAATTTCTCCGAACATTATTGATCAGTGTGTTGCGCAAGGTGTTCCGTTCGCACGTGAGTACGGCGGCACACTAACGAACCGTTCGTTCGGTGGTGCGCAAGTTTCGCGAACTTTCTATGCGCGTGGACAAACGGGCCAACAGCTTTTGCTCGGTGCTTATCAATCGATGATGCGCCAAGTGGAAGCGGGCGCGGTTAAACTTTATAACTCTCGTGAAATGCTCGAGCTCGTTGTGATCGATGGCGTCGCTCGCGGAATCGTAACCAGAGATTTAAAAACGGGCGCAATTGAATCGCACGCAGCCGATGCCGTGATTCTTGCAACCGGCGGCTACGGAAACGTTTTCTACCTATCTACAAACGCAAAACGATCGAACGTGACAGCCGCATGGCGCGCTCACAAAAAAGGTGCGTACTTCGCTAATCCTTGTTTCACGCAAATTCACCCGACGTGCATTCCAGTCTCCGGTGATTACCAATCAAAATTAACTTTGATGTCGGAATCTTTGCGTAACGATGGTCGCGTTTGGGTTCCAAAGAAAAAAGGCGACACCCGTTCACCAGATTTAATTCCTGATGAGGAACGCGATTACTACCTTGAGCGTATTTATCCGAGCTTCGGCAAC
>JANOUF010000233.1:0-1543 GCA_031416685.1 Bdellovibrionales bacterium | reverse complement strand
TTCCGAGAGCCACGGGTGGCTTGCCAGCTAAGATTCGAACTTTGTCGAATATTTTGAGATGGCCAGAGTAAAATCGATCGATCAGCGCCGGCGACAAACGATAAAAACGCTCTAGAATTTTATAGCGTTTGTCTGGGTCGGCCGCCAAAAACATCATCCGATTGAGAAGCCGAAAGTAACGAAAATCTGGTCTGTAATAAGAACGCGTGGCTGCCAATGCCTCTTCATAATTCTTTTCGGTCGGATCTTTCATCTCGATAAACGTTTGAATAGTTCGCAAAGTTTGCGGAGTCGTATAGCCGGTCACTGGATGTGCGAGTCCGCTCGCGGCCCCAATCTTGAGGCCTTTAGCAAAAGGTTCTTCATACAAGGCGAGTGGCAAACAACCGACTTCTCTTCGCAAGATGCTTTTTATTTTAAACCCCATATTCGAAACGTAGGCTTCAATGCCAGATTCGAGGCGAGGCACATCGAGCTCTGGTGAGTTTGAATAATAAGTGTCTTCAACTAAAAACGTTTTCGGCGTCCAAGGCAAGATGTAGACAAAACGATATCCGTCTCGTTGTTCGACAGTTGCATCCTTCAGCAAAACTTCAGTCATTTGGTGCGCAGATTCAAGCTCGATTTCGAGACCGACAAATTTTTGATAACCATAAATCGGCGCCGCTTTGGCCGGCCAACCACATGCCTCAATAACAAAAAAATCTCGATCTTGTGAGAAAGCTTCAATTTTCGCGTGACTCCAATCGCCTTCGCCGACGTTCAAAGAAATGTCGCCGGGAAAAAGTTCAACTAATTTTCGATGCAGGTCTTCTGACCGAATACTATGATAGGCCGTTTTCATATGTCGACTATGGGTCGGAAAACGAACGCTGTACGCGGGCCACGAATGCGACAACATGGGTCTTAACCAACTCCACGAGGACGACTGCACATCGTGATCGTGAAACGACCAGGTGTGCGAACCTCCCAATCGATCGGCTCGCTCATAGAGTCGCACTTTTTGCTTTGGAAATGCGTGGCGTATTGCCACAAACAAAAGGCATCCGGCGAGGCCGCCGCCTTTTATCCAAATCTCTCTTTGAGCGCCCTCTAATTTCATAGGGTAAATCTACTTGGCTTTAACTTCTTTTTCTAGGACTATTCTAAAGGTGAATCACTTCGAAAAATACGAATCCTATATTCCATTTGATTTGGCCAATTGGTCGAATTTCCTGACTGCTACGCTCGCGGTTTCCCTGATAGTTGCGTTTCGATATTTTCTCATGGCTGGCGGCTTTTGGTTCGTGTTTTACAAGTGGCGGCCATCAAAATTGCAGCGCCGCCAGATCTATCAAATATTGCCGAAGTCTGACGTCCAACTTTTTGAAATGAAATATAGTTTATATTCGACGATTATTTTTGGCGTCACCGGCGTCGCCATGGGTTTATTTTGGCAACTGGGATGGAATCGAATTTATTTACGCTTCGATGAATATGGTTTCGCGTGGTTGCCCCTCAGCGCAATCCTTCTCATTATTTTTCATGATTTCTATTTCTATTG
>JANOUF010000232.1:0-1921 GCA_031416685.1 Bdellovibrionales bacterium | reverse complement strand
GGCACCACAAAATTTCGAGGTGCCGATGCAGATCTCGTAGAGTCCGCAGCGCATATCAGAGAGCAAGGCGGTATCTCAATTGCGGCTCATCCCGTTTGGACACGCAGACTTGAAAAGCAGACCTATCATCTGTGGGACAACCGCGAAAAATTAAACGGCGTTTTCGACGCTTGGGAAGTCGCAAGCGGTCCTCACCTTTTTCAAGAAGTTCAAGAGAGCGGGCTTCCGATGATCGCGAGCAGCGACTTACATCACCGCTCGCAACTGAACTCTTGGAAGACAGCAGTCCGATGCGAAAAGAACGCTCAAGACATTCTCAATGCCGTCAGAAAACAACATATCGATTACGTTTTCTACGAAGAAAGTGCCTCAGAGGCTCGCGATTGGCGAATAGCTCTCGCGAACTAATTGGTGGGATTTAACAGAAAGATCCTCGAGAGGGACACCAGACTCGGCCCGCAGCGGCGCGTGCACTTCGATATCAATCTCAATTGGGCCGCGCGCGAGCAAGTTAAACACGTGCGGAATAAAAGGCATATCGTCATACCAACAAACCGTATCGCGATTCAGTAGAGTGACCTTCTCACCTTTGATAAATCGATAATTAATAGTTAACGGCCGAATAGAGACGTTCGCGTCGACTGCAGCTTGAAAAAGTGGCCTACGAAAACGTAAGACTTGCTCCCCATTAGTTGATGTCGCTTCAGGAAAGACGCAAACATTAGTCCCAGTCATCAGTGCGTTCGTCACGTTCGCGACCTCACGGCTAAGATTAGACTTGTCTCGTCGCTCGACAAATAGACACGAAGCCAATTTTGCAAGGTAACCGAGCCCAGGCATTTCACTCACTTCGACCGAAGTCACGAAACACACGGGCATTCTGGCCGCGATACACACGATATCTATGTAGCTCAGGTGATTTGAGACCAGAAATTGTCCCTGCATATCGCTCGGTAGATTGCTGTAGTTCACTTTCAGATTAAAAATTTTCAGTCCAAGGCGAGAATATGAACTCACGAGTTGGCTAAGGAGTTGGCGTTTACGATTTTTATCGCGATAGACAATATCGACGGCTGCAGCAGTTACCATAAATCCGGCAACTACAGTTCCGAATGCAGCGAAGCGAGCTATACCAAGAACTTTAGACACCCGAACCGAAGTATCGCTCATAGTGTTGTCCATTCATTCGTTCGATATCTAAAACCGTGAAGTAATCGACGCATTTAAAAAAGTTGTCATAGGCTGGCGCACTCAAGATTTCGGCCCCGGCCTTCAAATAAAATTTAAGGAGCGGAGGCAAAAACCCTGAGACTTCGTTCCATGGCAAAAGTTGTGAAGGGTTAAATAAGGTTTCCTTCTGGAAATCCGGCAGAACCGCCACATGGCGCGAATGATTATAAAAAAATGGTGAAAGATTCCAAAACACAGATTCAGCCACTTTTTGATCGAGAGTTTTCATGCTCGCACATCCACACAAGTATCGCGCTTTCGACAAAGCTGCATACTGCGCAATTCCTTTCCAAACCAAACTCAAAGTAAGGCCGTTGCGGTGATCCTTATGAACTACCGCTCGCCCTAGTTCAATTTTGTCGCCCGGCAATTTTGCGAACTCTCGCAAATCATACTGGACTTCAGAATATATTTTTCCAGCGAGAGTCCAATTGATCATGCGGTAAGCGCTCACAACCGAACCAGTCTTTTTGCTTCGGACAACTATATGATCTGCCATTAGATCGTATTCATCGAAGTCGACATAATCAGGTTGGGACTGACCGACAAATTCTTCGACGAAAGAATGGCGGCGGAGTTCGATGACCTCTGCAAGGCCGGCTGCCGACTCCACCGTTTCAATTGTGAAGTTACGCAGATCGAGTTTCATTTTCACTTTAGCTTGAAATCTCGTGCCGTAAGGTAAAAGACT
>JANOUF010000231.1:0-5403 GCA_031416685.1 Bdellovibrionales bacterium | reverse complement strand
CAGCGGCGCACGGATATTCCGTTGCTTCTGCATCACTTCATTCAGCATTTCAACACTGGCAAGAATCGCAACCTTCAAGGCGTTGCGCCCGATGCGATGGAACTTCTTAATGCCTACGCATGGCCCGGCAACATTCGCGAGTTGGAAAATTTGGTCGAGCGAATCACGATCCTAAAAGGACATGGCTTAATCGAGGTTCGTGATCTCCCAGAGCAATTCCGCTCGCAAGGCGCAAGACAAGTTGTTGGCAACGTTGATCAGCTAAACATTCCAGAAAACGGAATGGATTTTAACTCGGCAGTCGACGCGTACGAGAACGCATTGATCATGCAAGCCTTAGAGAAAACGGGTTGGAATCGTAATCAAGCGGCCGTTCTACTAAAACTCAATCGAACGACATTGGTTGAGAAGATCAAGAAGAAGGGCCTTCGCCCTCCACCTGAAGCGTCAGCGTAAAATCTTGCTAGCGCTCTTACGTACAACACGTAAGAGCGTTTCAATCTGAGACATTCCACTTCATTTTAGTGTCGACCTTCAAAACGGGTTTGAGAGGTTAGTCACTAATACCTTCCGCGCGTGCAAAATATTGCGTTTATAGGCGAGTGCGCATGGCCTTTGCTTTGCTCTATCTATAGGTAGCGATCTCACGACATGACCCCGCAAGGAAGCGGGGGCTTGTCCCCATTTTTCAAATACAGAATCCCGAATACAGTTAACTGCATCCTGAATTTCTCAGACATCCGATACCAAGATATCGGATGTCTGATATCGGGACTGAATTCTGGCCGCTTTCGGGTTTTGTTAACCCACTATTAAGTAGTTCTCGGGGCAGGCTGCCCCCAGTTAAATGCAATTCGCGGAGATAAGTTTCGGTTCGTTCACGAACTGATCTGTTTTTTGGAGATTCAAACACGCACACCTTCGACAGTAGCTAACGCACCCGGCAAGGTGGGATGACCTTTATCAGCCCGGTACTCGGGCGGTACATTAATCGTTTGGGAGAACGTTAAACAGGAGGTCCTCCACATGAATAAGTTAGCATTGTTCGCAGTACTCGTTATTTCTGGCGCTATGGTTGGTTGCGGTTCATCTTCAGATGCACCTGCTACAGCTGATGTAGCTCACGCTCAACAAGCTGACCAAGGTCAAGGCCAAGGCCAAGATCAAGGTCAGGGACAAGAGCAAGGTCAAACTCAAGAACAAGGTCAAGAGCAAGACCAAGATCAAGAGCAAGACACTGGTAAAGACGAAGGTAAAGACGAAGATAAAGA
This sequence comes from Bdellovibrionales bacterium, assembly GCA_031416685.1. Classification (GTDB taxonomy): domain Bacteria; phylum Bdellovibrionota; class Bdellovibrionia; order Bdellovibrionales; family JAMPXM01; genus JANOUF01. Next base: position 4,132 of record JANOUF010000231.1, on the reverse strand, counting down.
GCCTGCAAAAGACGAAGGCAAAGAAGAGTCTAAAGAAGAAGCTAAAGACGAAGGCAAAGAACCAGCTAAAGACGAAGACAAGAAGTAATTCTTTCTTCCCTTTAGACGGAAACCTACCGTCTATCGCTCTAACACTCGGTTTCCGATGTCAGAGCGATACTGCAAACCGGGCCACTTGGCCCGGTTTGTTTGTTTGTAGGCCTGATCAATTGCTGATTTTACGTCAGCGCCAAGACCGACAGCGTTTAATACGCGGCCACCTGCAGTCACCCACTTCTGATTTTTTAAATCCGTTCCTGCATGAAGAAAATAACTTTCACCTGAATCAAATTCGAGATCGCCCTCGATCACGACATCCTTCTTTGGATTGTCGGGATAACCTTCGGCAGCGAGTACGACACACGCGGCGGCCTTATTTTTCCATTTTAATTTTGGAACTTCGCCTTCTGCAATCGCATACATGACAGCTCCCCAGTCACCATCAAGCAAAGGCAAAATGACTTGCGCCTCAGGATCACCAAATCGCACATTGAATTCTAAATTACTCGGGCCTTTGTCCGTTATCATGAGACCCGCGTAGAGAACCCCTCGATAGAGTAGCCCTGAAGATTTCAGATGCTTCATCATCGGTGCCCATACTTCATCATCGATTCTCTTTTGCAATCCAGAATCGATTTTGTATGGAGCGACAGTACCCATGCCGCCAGTGTTGGGCCCCTTATCGCCGTCTTGCAACCGCTTATGATCAGCAGCGAGAATGAGTGGCTCCCACGTTTCGCCGTTAGTGAGAACTAAGCAGCTAATTTCGTAGCCGGGAGAAAATTCTTCGAGCAGCGCGAGTTCGCCTGCTGACCCGAGAGTTTTTTCGACAAAAATAGAGTGTGCCGCTACTTTTAATTCGTCCTCGTCTTTGCAGATGAACACACCTTTGCCTGCAGCAAGTCCGTCGGCCTTCAAAACAAAAGGTGGTTTAAAATTAGTAGCAGCGATGAAAGTCTCTTGAACCGAACGCACTTCGTAGGAGCGTGCGGTCGGAACTCCCGCAGCAACCATGAACCGCTTCGAATAAACTTTGCTTGATTCCAGTTTTGCGGCTTCGCGGCTTGGACCGAACACGAGATGACCCTTTGCACGCAAGGCATCTGATAGGCCTTCCGCTAAAGGAATTTCAGGACCAATAACTGTGAGGGTGATGTCTTCGTCCGCGATAACTTTCTCAATAGCAGCTGTGTCTTTCCAGCTCACCTCATGGCGGATTGCAGCGCCCTTCATTCCAGGACTACCGGGAATGGCATGAACCGATTGCACCGAATCTGAGAGACTTAAAGCGCGAACAATCGCGTGTTCCCGACCGCCCTGACCAATGACAAGTATGTGCATGCGGATGAGGTTAATTGACCCTCTTCCTTCAGGCAAGTACCCTTGTCTCCAAGGAAGTTTATATGGAAAAAATCAGCCATAAAATTGTTGTCGTCGCGGGAAAAAGAACGCCCTTTGGAGCTTTCGGTGGAAGCCTGAAAGATGTTGGCGCAACTCAACTCGCAGTCGCAGCGGGACGCGCGACACTTGAGCAGGCCGGAGTAAAGCCCACTGATATCGATCACCTCGTTATCGGCAACGTTGTACAAAGCGGAGCAGACGCTGCGTATGTTCCAAGACACATCGGACTTCACCTTGGAATTCCGGAAGAAGTTCCTGCGTATGGCGTCAACCGTCTGTGCGGAAGCGGATTTCAATCATGGATCAATGCCGCGCAGATGCTTCTCACTGGTGAATCAAAAGTGGTTCTTGCAGGTGGCGTTGAACAGATGTCACAAATTCCGTATATCCTTCGTGGTGCTCGCTTCGAAGGATTTCGAATGGGCCCTGCGGTAGTCGAAGACTACATGACCTCTGCTTTGACGGATGCGTATTCGGGCACTCCGATGGCAATCACAGCTGAGAATCTCGGTGAGAAGTATTCAATCTCTCGCGATGCATGCGATGAGTATTCTTACCTCACGCAACAGCGTTGCAAAGCTGCACTTGAAAAAGGAATCTTTGAAAGTGAACTCACGACCGTGACTGTCACTGGCAAAAAAGGTTCAATCATTGTTAAAGCCGATGAGCATCCACGTCCCGATGTGACTCTCGAGAAAATTAAAGCCATGAAAGCTCTCTTCAAACAAAATGGATTAGTAACAGCAGCGACTGCGTCCGGCATCGTTGATGGCGCAGCAATGTCGATTCTCACCACAGAGTCCGAAGCAAAGCTCAGAGGATGGAAGCCACTTGCGCGATTGGTGTCTTGGGCTTCGGTTGGCTGTGATCCGAAAATTATGGGTATCGGTCCTGCGGGCGCAATTCGCAAAGCGCTCGATCTCGCTGGCATGAAATTATCGCAAATGGATTTAGTCGAAGTGAATGAAGCATTTGCTGCGCAATACTTAGCGGTTGAGAAAGAATTAAAACTGGATCGTGAGCGCACGAATGTAAATGGTGGCGCAATTGCTGTCGGCCATCCACTTGGCGCAAGTGGTACACGCATCATGAATCATCTCGCTTACGAAATGCAGAGACGCAACTCAAAGTATGCAGTCGGAAGTGCTTGCATTGGCGGCGGCCAAGGGATCGCAATCATTTTGGAAAGGGTTTAACCATGGATTTGCCAGAGAGTTCATTCAAGCTTCAAGATCGCACAGCAGTCCTTACGGGCCCGATGACGACGTTCAATCAATCAATCGCACATAAGCTCACGCAACTCGGTGCGAACGTCGCGATTCTTGATCGTAACGCTGAAAAAGCGCAGCGCTTTGCTGAGCAGTTGATGGACGCTCGTGAAATCAACGAACGTTTTGGTCGCGCAGTGGCGATCAACGCTGATCTCTCAAAACAACATCACGTTCAAGACGCAGTTACTCGTGCCGCTGAAGCATTTGGTGGAATCGATATTTACATTGATGGTTTGATGATCACAGACGCACAGAGTTTTAAATCCCCAACGTCGCTCGACGATATCGATCGCATGATTGATGTAAATATTCGGGCGCCGTTAATGCTTACACACGGAGTTTTGAGATTTTTAGAGAGCCGCAAGCGCGGTCGCATTATTTATTTGCTACACGATCTCGCGCGCATCGGTTTCGAAAATAACAGCGTGCACGCTGCAACTCGAATGGGACTGATCAATTTTTCAAAATCTTTATCTCGCGAGTTAGCCCCAACCGGAATCACCGTGAACTGTATCGCCATGGGTGTTACCGAAGATTTCTTAATGAGTCAGACAAAAGAACAAACAAGCATTCAATCCGCACAAGCCTTGCTCGCAAAACAATTCCCAAATGCGAACATGACGGAAACTGAACGCATCGCCAACGTCGTCGCCTTCCTCGCAAGCCCGCTCGGCTCCGGCATCACCGGCCAAACCGTCGCCGTCTCCCAAGGCCTCAGCTACATCGGCTAAAAGGTACTTGTTACCTTTTGGTACAGGTTCGCGTCATCAGTAGCGAAGCGCGATCGAGAATATTGTAGGTCGCTCTTCAGTTGGTGGCGCGATGTTAAACGCCACCATGTTGTTAGTTAGCGGCGTGGCCCAAACGTCGACGATTTCCCAAATCTTAAATACAAAAAAACTGATTGCTCCAAGTTGCATCAAGCCGCCGCGACACCGGCGTTCCCTTTGCTCGATCGTCTCACCAATAATATCCCCGAGACATTGCGCAGCTCCGATTATAAAAACCAGTGCGCTAGCTGACTCACCCGTCGTGAAAACCCATCCGCGTTCTTTCCACCGGCCTTGAACCACGTGACCCAAACCAAACCCAGGGTAGGTACCGATAATTCCGCCGACTACATAAGTAAATGTACTCATCTTATCGGCGTTCGCATTCGCGACGATCTCGGCGCTCCTCTTTTTCTCTGCTTCGGTTACTGCGGATTTCTCTGCCGTTTTTGCTTCGTCAGCCAAGACCGGCGTCGCAAGTGCCAAGAAGATCAAAAAAGATAAAACTGCTTTCATCAGAACCTCGAATTTGGTGGAACCAAAAGCGTAGTAAGCGAGGCACAGGATGTCCACACATCAGACACAGTTTCCATTTCATGCGCATGAACTGAACACGACGATTCGCTCAAGTGGTCTCGCAATCTGTCGACG
>JANOUF010000230.1:0-7139 GCA_031416685.1 Bdellovibrionales bacterium | reverse complement strand
TCTCGGAGTGAACATTCAAGCGCAGTATCTATCGACCAATCCAAATATTGGTTACTTGGTCATGGATATGGAAGTAGGCGAAGCTGATCCAGTTGCTGCGCGAGTCGGCGCACTTAAGACGAGTATCAAAACTCGCGTCGTGTACTGATTCTAATTTAAAACCAAGGCGTGAAACGACCGACGGTCTTTTTGTAGCGACTGTACTGATCGCCATAGAACTGTGCGAGATAGCGTTCTTCGAAAGAAACTTTCCATAACAACGAAATCACTAAGACGACTGATGCAATGAGCGACGGAATATTCTGAAATGCGTGTGCCCAGCTAAATGCAAAAACAATTAGGCCTGTGTAGATCGGATTTCGCGAGAAGCGATAAAGACCTTCTGTTTTCAATCCTTGGCGTTTTGGCTTTGGAAAAATCGTAAATGCATTTCCTAAGTTGGTTGCAGCAGTGCCGCCAATGATAAGTCCGAGTGCTGAACCCAGTAACCCAAAAATCCCATTAGACCTTGAAAGGTGTGAGTACCAATCGTCGCTTGCTAATGGCAGGAAGATGACCGCGCTTAGAGAAATTGTTTGCAATAAAAGCGCAAGATTTGCCATGGCGATTAATCGAAAATCTTGCCGGGATTTAGAATACTGTCTGGATCAAAAACTTTTTTAATTCCACGCATGAGGGAGATTTCCTCTTGAGTGCGTGTGTACGTGAGATACGGCTTTTTCACTAACCCAACACCATGTTCAGCAGAAACCGAGCCACCGTAACTTTTAACTACATCGAACAAAAGTTTATCGGCGTTCTGACACTTCTTTACGAACTCAGCCTTGTCGAGGTTGGCAGGCTTGCAAATATTAATATGCATATTGCCATCGCCAATGTGTCCGAACCAAACCACTTCAAAATCTGGATAGTTCTGCTTCAAGACTCTATCGGTGTCGCGCAAAAATCCAGGAACGTTGGAGATTGTAACAGAGACGTCGTTTTTGTACGGCATGTACGGTGAAGTTGCTTCGCTTACGTCTTCGCGTAATCGCCAGAAATCTTTTGCTTGTTGCTCAGATTGCGAGAGCGCGCCGTCGATGACCCAGCCTTTTTCAACGCACATTTCAAAGGTCTCAAGGATCTTGGATTCTGTATCGCTCTCAGTGAGTTCCACTTCAGCCAATAAATAATTTGGAGCATCGGCACCCAGGGGTTTTTGTAAACCAGTGTGGTGAAGTACGTGCTTGAGTGCAACATCAGAGAAAAATTCAAACGCAGTCAGAGGAAGATTGTTTCTGAATTCGCGGAAGACGTTCATGATCGCTTCGAGATCAGGAACCGCTAGAAGTACGACCTGTAGTGGTTTTGAAGGCGTTGTGAATCGCAAAGTCGCTTCGGTGACAAGCCCGAGTGTCCCTTCGCTTCCGATAAACAAATGGCGAAGATCAAAGCCTGTCGCGTTTTTCACTAAGCCTTTATTGAGTTCTAGAACATCACCCGTGCCGGTAACAACTTTTAGGCCAGCAACCCACTCGCGCATCAGTCCGTAGCGAATGACTTTAATGCCGCCAGCGTTCGTTGAAATATTTCCGCCGATATGGCTTGAGCCACGAGCAGCGAAATCAACGGGGAAATAAAATCCTTGGTCGCGTACGTAATTTTGCAATGTTTCTGTGACAACACCCGGTTGGCAACGGACTGTTCGATCGACGGTATTAAAATCTAAAATTTTGTCCATGCGCTCAAAGCTAACAACAATCTCACCTTTAAGAGCAACAGCGGCACCGCTTAGGCCAGTACGACCACCACTTGGTACAAGAGCGATTTTATTTTCGCGAGCGTAGTGCACAAGCTTTTGAACTTGTTCAGTAGCAGTCGGAAACACAATCGCGCTTGGCTTTGGGTCATAGTGTTTAACCCAGTCACGCCCGTAGTGGAGCAGACTTTCTTTGTCAGTGCGAATGTCGGGTATAAATTGGCTCAGACCGCTCGTGAGATTTTGTATTTCCATGGAGTTCAAACGTAGCGGCAGGTCGCAAACGCGTCAACGAGGGGAGATGCTTTCCGAGGAGTTTAGGCGGCTTTCCGCATTGCGGTGAGCTTCTGGAACTCGAGTGTAGCAGCCAAATCAAATACTTTACCGTTGATGCGGTTCGAGTGGATTTTGTGAAGGAGGTCAAAGATCACCGGCACGGCCTGGGTGCGTGCTTCAGTTTGGCAGAGGTCTTCGGCAACAAGGCCAAGTTCACTGATTTCCGGAAGGCCGTAGGTTTTGCCTGTGCCCTTTAGTTTATGGAACTCGGTCTTTAGAAGCTTGTGTTCGGATTTATGCCAAAGATCTTCCATGTGTGCAATGCGGGGAGGAAGGTTCGCCAAGTAATCGCATTTTAGTTTTTCAAGAATCTGAGCGAGATCGTTACTCATGCGGCCTCCCGTATTGCCTCTGGGCTACTGCCGTAAGCATCGCGCCATTTCGGTAATGTGAAGTAGAACGTCGCGCCTTTTCCTTTTTCAGAAGCCACACCGATTGTTCCACCGTGTTCTTCAACCAAAGCGCGCGCAATCGTAAGTCCAAGACCTGTGCCTTTAACGATCGGGTTTTCGGGGCTTGAGCTTTGACGGAATTTTTGGAAAATTAATTCTTGATCCTCGTGCGCGATACCGACGCCTTCATCGCGAACTTGCACGAGGAGCTCACCGTTACCGGTGCGACCTACTTCAATGTAGACAGTTCCGCCGTCAGGGCTAAATTTCACAGCGTTTGAAATAAGGTTGGTGAGAATTTGTTGCATACGATCTCTATCGATAAAGACTTCTAAATGCGGAGTTGGCGCCGCATAGAGATTTACCTTCGCAGTGCTCGATAGCCCTAACAAACTTTGATTTGTTTTTAGAACGGTTTCATCCCAGCTTACCCAAGCGCCAGCTAACGGAAATTTGCCGGCTTCGATTTTTGCGAGGTCAAGAAGATCGTTGATAAGCCGAATGAGACGATCTGTTTCCATCTCTGCAATTCGAAGTAGTTTCTCTGCTTGCGGCTCTAGTTTACCCATTACTCCATTAGTGAGAAGGCTGAGTGAGCCTTTAATCGAAGTCATTGGCGTGCGCAGCTCGTGACTCGCGATACTCAAGAAATCTGATTTTGCTTGGTCGAGTGATTTCAACTCGTCCATGTTGTTAATAACTCTCTGTGCGAGGGAGTTGAACGTACGTTGAATCGCGCCGATCTCGTTATTTTCTGGCTCAGTGAATTGGAACGAGTAGCGATCGACAAGGAAGTCCATCATTCTACGATTGAGTCGCTCGAGAGATTTGAACAGGTGAGAGCGCACTAGAAACATTAAAAGTAAAAGTCCCATTAGCGGGAACCCGAGCGTGATCGATGCAAACGTTTTTACTTGTTTATCAGCTGACGCAAGAGATTGAAGTGCGCGCTGGTATGATTTTTCGTCGGTCTTCAGGAATTGGTAAATCCGCTGGCGCATAATTTTCGGATCTTGTTCGTTGTAAGCTTGAATGATGTTGCTGACCAGTTCGGCGCGCTTACTAGTACCAAGCTGACGACGTTTTTCTTTTAAGACAGTCGAAAGTTTTGGGTCGAACGAGTTAAGGTCGAGGAACACAATGGTTCCACGCAAGTCGAGGATCTCATCGATTTGCGTTTGAATGTCGCGATGCTGCTCATAGCTCTTTAATAGTTCGCGACCTGACCAGCACATGCCGACCATGATGCAAACTGCAAGAACGTTGAGTCGCGTGCGAATCTTCATCCAACTGCCTTGTTCTTCAAGATGGCATCAATCGATGCGCAAATTGTCTGCGGGTCAAAAGGCTTGGCAATGTAACCAGTTCCAACTGACAAAAATTGTTGAACGTCTTTTTCTTCACTCTTTGCGCTCAAGAAAATGATCGGAGTTTTATTTAAGCCCAGACGGATCAGTTCTTTTGCGACTTCAAGTCCGCTGAGTTTTGGCATCATTCCATCAAGAATGATGAGGTCGAACTGTTCAGCTTGTGCTGCAGCGAGCGCCAGCGCGCCGTCAGTCGCAATGGTGACGCTGTGGCCACCAATTCGTTCTAAACAAAGCTGCGTGATGAGTGAAACGTTTGAATCGTCTTCAGCCAACAAAATTTTCATGACGCCTTTCGAGTGAGAGACGCGTGGGTTGTAATCCACTCGCGGATTTTTTTCAGCGTTGCTTCCTCTGTCCCAATGAACAACAAACGATTTTCATAGCCGTCGTCCATTGGCATTGAACTTAAAACTTTAACTAGCGGAGTTTGGCATTCGAGTTCAGTGAAGAGTTCGATATCGATGTGAATGACAGCATTCTCTTGGAGTTTCATCGGAGTTTTTAGAACAATGCCGAGCTCTGAGATCGAACGAAGTTCAACCGGCAGTTTCATGGTGCCTTTTGACTGCAGGTTTGCGCGGGTCAAATCGATTTCTGGTTTTTCTGTGTGTGTCTTCGACAGGAGTTGCTCAACTTTTTTCAAAAACAAAAGTGGATCAACTGGTTTTACGATGTAATCGTCAACTCCAAGCTCAACAGCACGCTCAACATCTTTTCGTTCTTTACGGCCAGTGAGCATCGCGACGGGGAGAGACATCCACTTATCGCTTTTACGAATTGTGCGAAGTAAATCATAGCCCGAGTGATGTGGCATATTTGCATCGGTGATCATCGCGTCGCAGCCGAACTGATTCATCATTTCGATTGCTTCAACAGCACCGGTTGCAGTGAGCACGTGATGTCCCGCTTGTGAAAGCAGAACGCGGCCCAAGTTTAGAATGTCGTGGTCGTCGTCGACCAAGATGATTAATGCCATGTGAAACTCTTGATTCCCCTCAAGAATTCATCGGCAAAACGAAGCGATCAGTTAATGACGATTGGACCTCGGTCGAGGCCTAATTTGAATATCGTGTGAAGATCCTAAAGATTGCGGCGGTCGGTACCCGTGCGAAGCAGCGCATAGATTGGGCAGAAGCGCCAAGCTGCAGTTGCGGTGAAGATGATCCCGACGAAAGCCCAAATGGGTCCGCCTGCGATTCCCCATCCAACTAGCAATGTGCCGATCAAAAGTCGGAGATACTTATCCCATTTTGCCATGTTACAGCTCATGTGCGCAAACGCCTTTCGAGTTCCAGATTTTGACGATACGTGATTGGATAAACCGATGGCAACAAAGAATGAAATCACGACTGACTTCACGAAACTTTTAGGGATCCGTTACCCAATTATCGGTGCGCCGATGTTCTTGGTTTCAAACGTCGAAATGGTTGTCGCAATTTCGGAAGCTGGGGGCATCGGAACGACGCCCGCGTTAAACTTCCGACCTGTCGATGAATATCGAAAAGCGCTCGAAGAAATTCGCAAGCGCACCGGTAAACCTTGGGGCGTTAATATCATCGTTAACAAAAGTAATGCTCGGCAAGACGATGACCTGAAGCACGCTCTGGATAATGGTTGCAGCCTGTTCATCACGTCTCTGGGGAGTCCAGCTCGAGTTATTAAAGACGCACATCGAAATGGCGCAAAAGTTTTTTGTGACGTTACAAATCTTGAGCACGCAATGAAGGTTCAAGATTTAGGAGCTGACGGTGTGATCGCGGTTGGTACTGGTGCCGGTGGGCATGCGGGGCCAATTTCTCCTTTGGTCTTGGTGCCCTGGCTTCGCGAGAAATTGAAGATTCCCATTGTGGCCGCTGGTGGTATTGCAACGGGAAGTCAGATCGCGGCTTCTCTAGCGCTTGGTGCATCGGCTGTGCATATCGGCACAAGATTTATTGCTTCGCGCGAAGCTGGTGTCGAGCAAGCGTACAAAGACGCAGTCGTTAACGCGACTCCTGAAGATATTGTGATGACGACTCGTGTATCGGGTACTCCGGCAGCAGTGATTAATACCCCGTATGTGCAAAAACTCGGGACGGATTTGCCGCTTGCGCTTAAAATTTTAAAGAATCATCCGCTCACAAAAAAATATGCTGTGCCATTAATCCATTACTTAGGAATGCAGGCACTAGAAAAAGCGGCGTTGAAACCCACTTGGAAAACGGTTTGGTCGGCAGGGCAGAGTGTAGGACTCGTTCATGAAATTTTGTCGTGCGAAGAGATTATGGAGAAACTAGTTCGCGAGTATTTTGCGGCCGTTGATGGATTACCGAGAGAAATTTGATTGGTTCGGGGGGATTATGAAAGAAAAATTGGAGCGCCTCGCTGGTGAAGCATTCATGGTGTTCAACGATATTCGATCGAAGGGTCTTAGGCGCGTTGATCCAATCAAGTTGACGGACAAGATTTCTAATCCAGCAGTTCGAAAACGCGTTCTCGATGCGGTGATGAGTTTGAATATTCCGTTTAACCGCTGGGTCGGTTTGCGAATAGAGGAAATTGACGCTGATCGAGTTGTGGTCCTCTCTCCACCTACGCGTTTGAGACAAAATCATGTCGGAGGAACGCACGCGGCTTGTCTTGTTTTGTTAGGCGAGTACGCAGCCGGAATGTGCATCGCAAATCATTATGGAATGGAAGAGCATCGTTTAATTATTGGTGCATTGAGTATCGATTATCACAAGCAAGGGCATGGATTGTTGCGAGGCGAGGTGAAGGCGCCTTCTGAATGGCCAGAGCTTGTTGATGGCGAAGCGTGGATTGAGTTGACGACTCAAATCACGAATGAAAAAGGTGAAGATGTTGCGACTTGCCGAACGAAGTGGCAGTTAAAAGATTGGTCGCAAGTTGGGAAGAAGAAGTCTCCGGGCGCGAGGGGTTCTAAGGATGATAGTGCGGCGAACGGTGCAAGCGATGAAGTTTAGTTTTCTAGTTTTGTTTTTCGCCCTAGTTGGTTGCGTGACAACACCGCGGCCTGATGGAACTGCGATTCAAAGATCGATGCAATTTCGCCAGCGAGATTTTATCGCGTGCTTTGAGGAAAATTATAAGCGCCCGATCGAAGGAAAATATCGGCTGACGTTTACGATTGGTGATGATGGCACTGTGTATGGCGCCTCACCAGAGCGCGATGAGAAGTCGCTGCCGAAAAGTTCGCTGTTTGATGATTGTATGATTGGAATTCTGAAGGAAACCGCGTTTCCGGTTCCTGCAAGTAGTGAAGAAGTAAAAGTGAATTATCCGTTCTACTTTAGGTGGTCGCCT
>JANOUF010000229.1:0-6876 GCA_031416685.1 Bdellovibrionales bacterium | reverse complement strand
TTATTCGAGAAATCCAGATGACAGAGAAATCGGTTCGTCCCCTCGTCTTAAACGTAACCACGAACACTGGAAAAATAGAAGTTGTTGATTTCATTGCGACAGCGAGCAGAGTCGGGATCCGTGGCGAATCAGTAAAGCACTCCGTTGAAGGGTATCTTCAGTCGCCTCCGGCTATTTCAAATAGTTCGAAAAAATGGATCGAAAGCTGGGCGCAGTGGCACGTTCGGAACCATACTCCGGCGCGACTTCAGTTGCGTGCCGAAATGTTTGCGGGTCAAAATATCAAACCAGTTATCGAAGATCGTACCGCGGTAGCCGACGTTCTTCCAAATGCTCAACGTTATCTCCGAAACCGGGCCCACACTTTAAAAGTCGATGTGTACGTTGGTCGCCATATGACATCTGAAACTCTTTCTTGGCTTGAGACCGTACCGGTTCCCATTCGGATTTATGGTTCGTCGAGGCGGGAGGCGCTTCTCGATCTCTTTGAACTTGGTTTCACCGACATTGCCGAGCTCCCTCGAAATAAATTTACTGACTTTGATCAATTGATCGCCCGCAGGCCCGACACCGGTGAAGTGACTTTCGTGATTCGCACACTGTCAGGCCGTACTCCGGTTTCTGAAGCTGTTTCTCACTTTCTCTATCTCACTCGAGAAGATGGTTCGAGCAGGATTGACCGGTCTCGAATCAAGGTCGTCAGATCACAGCAATCGCCCGCGTCTGCAATACAAAAAGTTTTGGAAATGAATAGCGTAAAACCGGATGTCGTGGTCATCGGGTACACCATAGCTGCGTCGAATGCGCTCATTGCCTTAGGTGCGCGAGAAGCAAAGTCGATCGTTCACGAAGAGTTACGGGCTAGAGTTTTTGATTTCGATGGGAAGCAAATTCTAGTTTCAGTTATTGAGCCTCATTTATTTGGAGATCGGGCCGCGGCGCTCGTTCACGCAGCCGCTGCGCAAAGCGGCTCTCCGCCAACTGTCGTGTTTGCCGGTACGGCGGGAAGTTTGACACCAAAACTGAAACTCAACGAAGTTCTAGTTCCAACTGAAATAAATTTAGCGAATGGTCTTTCGCCACAAAAAGCAAATTCGGTTTTGAACCTTGCAGCCGAAGCCCTCCATGGAGTGGTCGACCCTGGATTACATACGAATCAAAAATGGCGGCATGGCTCGGTCGATAGTATTTTGTTCGAAGATCAACAATGGTTTGGTCACTACCGCAATCGACTTGATGTCGTCGAGCAGGAGTTGTTTGATGTTGCTCAGGCAAGTTCTAAAGTAGGTGCGCGTTTCAATGCCGTTTTGCGAGTCAGCGACGAACTGCATAGTGGGTTAGATTTTTCCGCCAATGAAATTCATCGAAGGAACCGGCCCGGCGCAGATATTCAGAATATCCTGAGAGTCATTTTAGAAAGAGAACTGCTTACACCGGCCAACGATTCGTTTAAAAAAGCCGGCTGATGTTCGGTCATGTCAGCGTCTCAATATAAAACGCGAGAGTTTAGGATTCGTAAAGTTTTCTCCTAATTCAATCTTAGATTGCATCAACTTGAATCGTAAGTGACGGAGAGTTGGGCTGTTTCTCTAAATTTGCGTATCCTGTTATTGAAACCAGTGCCTATGGCTGTACGTAAATGAGGGGTTATGGATTCAAAACCGAAACACATTCTGATCGTTGATGATGACGATGGTATTCGCATCATGCTCGAGACCAAACTATTCAAACTCGGATACAAATGCTCCGTCGCAGCCAATGGGCTACACGCTCTTCAAAAAATTCGAGCGCTTGATCATTATGATCTAGTGATTTGCGATTTGAAGATGCCGGGCATGTCAGGGTTAGAGCTACTTAAAGAAATGCGTGGCGATCAGCTCTTCAAAGATATTCCGGTACTATTAATTACAGGCTATCCAGAGAAGCAACAGATCCTTGAGGTTGTGAGAACCGGCATCAGCCGAGTTTTACTCAAACCTTTCAAGCACCATCAAATTGCATCGCTCATTGATGAAATCCTAGCCGGAACAATGGGCGGAAATCAAAGCGAGCCAACAGCCGCTTAAGCTGCATCTTTTTTTCCATTATGTTCGATTTGCCGAATGATATCGGCAAACGCTTCTTGGTCGATTGGCTTTGCTAAAAAGCCGTTTGCGCCATCGTGTTTAAACGAAAACTCTGCCGACTGTTTATTGAGCGTATCGGTGAGCACATAGACCAATGCGTTTGGCAGCGCTTTACGAACGTTCTGTAGGCCCACGTGAGGCATAAAACTCGGCATCACCATATCAACGAAGACACATTCAATCTCGGGGTGAGACCCAGCTAACGTTTGCAGTTCGTTGCCATCAGCTGCTTGTAAAACTCTGTAGTTGTAAATCCTCAATTTTGAAACAAGATGTTCGCGCAATTCTTTGTTATCTTCCGCAACTAAAATCAAGCGCCCTGGTGTCGCTTCGGTCGTTGATTTTAATTCGAGTGGCGACGGCGGGAAGTGCAGGATGAATTCAGTTTTTTCTTTGTCGGAGGAGAACGTCAGATCACCGCCGTGATTTTTCATGATTCCATAGCTCATCGCAAGCCCTAGGCCTGTGCCTTCGCCGACTGGTTTCGTTGTAAAAAATGGAGTCATAACTCGTTCGCGGACTGCTTCAGGAATTTCTGGCCCGTTGTTACCTACACGTAGAGCAACGCCGTGATCGGCGCTTTCTGCCACAATATTCAACCATCGTGGCCCATCCGTTTTCAATAGAGCGTGAACGGCGTTATTAAAAATATTCATGAGGATCTGTTCGATTTGATTCGGGTCGCAGCGAACAAAAAGTGGCTTATCAAGATGCGAGTGAACCTCAATTCCAAAGTCGTCAAAGCGCAGTCGAATGAATTGAAGAGCATCTTCAACCACATCGCGCAAATCGACCGTTAGCGTGCGGAAATCGTCTTGTCGCACCATACGCATCATGTGCGAAATTATGCGGGCCATGCGGTCGCTTGCTTTGAGGATAGATTCCAGGTGGAGGCGCACTTCGTCTCGGTTAATCGTTTCATCTTCGAGACAAAGCTCGATGTTTTCGGCATAGCCTTGCACAACGGTGAGCGGGTTGTTGAGCTCATGCGCGATACCAGCAACAAGCTGACCGATATCGGCGAGTTTCGAAATACGTGTGAACTCTTTTAGAGCGCGCTCACGCTCGCCTTGCATCTTTTTTTGTTCCGTTAAATCAGCGAGGTATAACAAGATTACTTTCTCTGATCCGAGTTTGACGGAGCTTGCCGAGACTTTGACGAACACCGGTCGTTTACCGACTGAGAGAACTTTCATCTCAGATTCCTCGAGAAGATTTTCGCCTTCTTGCTCTCGGAGTACGGACTTGATCGCGTCGACGCGACTGCGTTCGCTCGAATGGAAGATGTCATTAAACTTCAACTTGTTGATCATTGTCGGGTCGTGGCCCAGAAAAACCTCGGCCGCTCCGTTGACAAAAAGCAAAGGTGAGCCGGGGATCGTGGCTGAGAACAAGTAAATCGGCACGTGCACCTTATCGAGCAGTGCACACAGCCGCTGAAAGCGGACAGCGACGTCTTTAGTTGGAGCTTTACCTCGAGTTGCCATAGCTACCTTAATCGGCGTTTTTGTCTCGGGTTTAGAGGCTAGGTCTAGGTCATTTGACTTGGTATTTCCCCAAGAGCTTTTCCCTTAACGCAAAAGGACAGCGCTTGTCCGTTTCTGGACCTCTGGACTATTATCAGTTGTCTTTCAAAATCGGAGAAAACTCATGGCTCAAATCGAAACCACTCCTGAGATGGTCCGCAAAGTTTACGCTCGAACGCGTGAAAATTTAAAAACTGTTCGTGCTCGCATAAACCGCCCGCTGACTTTGGCGGAGAAGGTTGTGTTTGGTCATTTAGACGACGCAACTTCGCAAGAGTTTTCGCGCGGCAAAAGTTTTTTAATGCTCCGACCGGATCGCGTAGCGATGCAAGATGCAACAGCGCAGATGGCGATGTTGCAATTCATGCTTGCCGGAAAAGACGAAGCAGCCGTGCCTTCAACAGTTCATTGCGATCACTTAATTCGCGCGCACGTTGATGCAAAAAGCGACATGGGTACCGCGATGAGCGAAAACAAGGAAGTGTATGACTTCCTTGCGACAGCGTCTTCACGCTACAATATTGGTTTTTGGAAACCAGGTGCAGGCATCATCCATCAAGTTGTTTTAGAAAATTACGCGTTTCCTGGCGGCTTAATGATCGGAACTGATTCTCACACTCCGAACGCAGGTGGCCTCGGTATGATTGCCATCGGTGTTGGCGGTGCAGATGCATCGGACGTTATGGCGGGACTTGCGTGGGAAGTAAAAAACCCAGAGCTTATCGGTGTTCACTTAAAAGGTAAATTGAACGGCTGGACATCGCCCAAAGACGTTATCTTAAAACTTTGCGGCATTCTCACCACAAAAGGTGGCACGGATAGAATTGTAGAGTACTTCGGAGAAGGCCTCGAATCCATTTCGTGTACTGGCAAAGGTACAATTACCAACATGGGTGCAGAACTTGGTGCGACCTGTTCGATCTTTCCTTACGATGCGCGCATGGAAACTTATCTCAAGATTACAAAACGAGAGGAAATTGCGCGAATTGCAAACGAGAACAAAGATATTTTGTCTGCGGATGCGGAAGTTATCGCAAATCCGGAAAAATACTTTGATCGAGTGATTACGATTGATCTTTCTACGCTTGAGCCGCACTTGGTGGGCCCTCACTCACCGGATGTCGCGCATCCAATTTCGACGATGGCAAAGTCCGCTAAAGCGAACAACTGGCCAACGAATTTATCTGCAGCGTTGATCGGTTCGTGCACGAACTCTTCATACGAAGATATCGGTCGCGCGTCTTCTATTGCGGAACAAGCGCTACAACACGGGATGAAAATGGGTCAGCAGTTTATCGTGACTCCTGGTTCGACATTAATCCAGAACACGATCACTCGTGACGGTCAGCTTGAGATTTTCAACAAAGTTGGCGCAACGTTAATGGCGAATGCGTGTGGCCCTTGCATTGGTCAGTGGAAGCGCGACGATGTTCAAAAAGGAACGAAGAATTCAATTGTCTCAACATTTAACCGCAACTTCCGCGGGCGCAATGATGATAACCCAGAAACTCTTTCGTTTATTGGTAGCCCTGAGATCACAATGGCACTCGGAATCGCAGGTCGCCTAGATTTCAATCCGCTAACAGATGAGCTTACGGGAAGCGACGGCAAAAAGTTTAAACTTAAGCCACCGCATGCGCCCGAGCTCCCAGAAAAAGGTTTCGTTCCAGATCCGCACGGCTATCAAGCGCCAGCAGGAAAAGGCGTAAACGTTGCAGTTGCTCCAACTTCAGAGCGCTTGCAGCTACTGCAACCTTTCCTGAAATGGGATGGCAATGACACGATGGAAAACATGTTGGTGTTGTGCAAAGCCAGCGGCAAATGCACGACGGATCACATTTCACCAGCTGGGAAATGGCTAAAGTATCGCGGCCACCTCGACAATATTTCAAACAATATGTTGTTGGGTGCAACGAATGCGTTCTCTCAAGAAGTTGGTCTCGGCAAAAACATTCTCACTGGCGATAGCAAACTTGAGTTCGCGCAGATCGCGCGCGACTACAAGAAGAAATCTCAAAAGTGGGTGATCATCGGTGATGATAACTACGGCGAAGGTTCATCGCGGGAGCACGCGGCGATGTCGCCTCGCTTGCTCGGCGGGATGGCAGTTATCACGAAGTCATTTGCGCGTATCCATGAGACGAACTTAAAAAAACAAGGTGCACTAGCGCTTTGTTTTGCAAAGCCAGCGGATTACGAAAAAATTAAAGAAGATGATCGTGTCATGATCAAAGGGTTGAAGACTTTTGCGCCAGGCAAGAACTTGCAACTTGAGATTGCGCATGCTGACGGCAAGAACGAAACGATTGATTTGGCTCACACGTACAATGCTGAGCAGATCAAGTGGTTCCAGTCGGGCAGCGCCTTGAATCTTCTTCGTTCAAAATAGGTCGTAGATGGCCAAGGCGCTTCTGGTTGGTAGTCATGGTTTACTCGGAAGCGTCTTAAGCGAAGGCTTAATGGGCGTTGAGCTTGATTGCTTAGCGCGAGCCGACCTCGATTTATCACATCCACTTCCGTCTGATTTTAAAACTCGCTTCGATGACGCCGGCTATGAATACCTAATTCTCACTGCGGCAATTACCGATGTAGAGAAGTGCTACCAAGACCAGGTGCTCTCGAATGCAGTCAATGTGACCGGCACGAAAGAACTTCTGTCGCTTGCATTCGAATGTGGAACGCGGCCAATCTTTTTTTCTAGCGATTATGTATTTCACGGATTTAAAAGATCGTTTTCGGAGAACGATTGGCGAACTCCGCAGACCGTTTATGGAAAACAGAAACTCGAAATAGAGACATTTCTGGAAAACTCCGGAAGTGATTTTGTACTTTTCCGAACAAGCAAACTAATCGGACAAACAAAACACCCGCGAAATGTCTTGTTGCAAATTGCGGAGCGTTTGAAGGCCAGGGAAGTTAACCCTTCGTTTAATGACCAGTTCTTTAACCCTTGTTGCGTGGAAGATATTTCTCGCGCGATCGAAGTCGCAATCGCGGAAGAGGCCCACGGCAAATTTCATCTTGGTATGAACACCGTGACCACTCGATATGAATTGACGATGATGATTGCTGAAAAAATCGGTGCCGACACAAACTTAGTGCAGCCAATGAGGCTTATCGATGCCGCCGTCTCTGAGCCGCGGCCCAATTATAACGTGCTCGACACTACCCACTTCCAAAACGAAATCGGCTTTCGCTTCACCGAACTCGACGAAGCCCTCGAT
>JANOUF010000228.1:0-19836 GCA_031416685.1 Bdellovibrionales bacterium | reverse complement strand
TACTGGCGCGGTGATGAAACTCGTGAGCAGCTTCAGCGCGTTTATGCGACTGCATTTACAGACAAAAAAGAACTTGCTGATTATCTTCATCGTATCGAGGAAGCAAAGAAGCGTGACCATCGTAAGCTTGGTAAAGAGCTTGGGCTTTTTCACTTCCATCCGCTCACTCCGGGTGCGCCGTTCTTCACTGGAAAAGGTGCGACGATTTACAATGAGCTTCAGAGCTTCGTTCGTGAGTTGTACAGAGAGTTTGATTACCAGGAAGTCATCACTCCGCAAATTTACGACGTCGACCTCTATCACAAATCAGGTCACTACCAGAATTATCGCGAGAACATGTACTTCACGAAAATCGACGAGCGTGATTTTTCTGTGAAGCCTATGAATTGTCCCGGTCATTGCTTACTCTATGCAGCCGATCGTTACTCGTATCGTGATTTACCATTGCGCATGGCTGACTTCGGTCGTTTACATCGCTACGAGCGAAGTGGTGTCATGCATGGACTCACACGCGTGCGTTCGTTTTGCCAAGACGACGCGCACATTTTCTGCTCCGTCGATCAAATGCAGGACGAAATTAAAAAGTTCATGGAACTTTTGGAGCGCGTTTATTCGACACTAGGCATGACTGAGTATCGAATCTATCTCTCCACTCGTCCTGAAAAACGAATGGGCTCAGACGAAGTTTGGGATAGAGCGGAAAGCGCACTCGCTCTTGCGCTTAAGTCATTGAATCTTCCATACACAGTTAACGAAGGCGACGGCGCTTTCTACGGACCTAAGCTCGACATCATGTTTGTTGATGCGATTAAGCGCCCCTGGCAACTCGGGACTCTGCAGTGCGATTTCAATATGCCTGAGGCATTTGATCTGAAGTATGTGGGCATTGATAACAAAGATCATCGTCCTGTAATGCTTCACCGTGCGATCTTAGGATCGCTTGAGCGTTTCATTGGCGTGTATCTTGAGCATTGCTCAGGGCACTTGCCGACATGGCTCAGCCCTGTTCAGGTGCAAATCCTTAACGTAACGGATCGACAAGATGCGTTTTGTAGAGAACTTGAACAAACTTTGAAAGCAAAAGGCGTCCGAGTTCATTACGATAACCGCTCGGAGAAGCTTGGCTTTAAGATTCGTGAGGCGCAGCTTCAGAAGACGCCGTACATGCTCATCATTGGCGACAATGAAGTGCAAAGCCGAATCGTTTCTGTTCGATTGCGGACAGGCGAGACGGTAAATAATTTGAGCGCAGATACTTTTATAGACGCACTTTTAGCGGATATCCGCGGGCGTCGACTCACTTCACCGTTGTCACAGGGTGATTTGAAAAATGAAAACGTGAACCAGGAGGCTTCTCATTAATAAGTTCGGTGGCGGCAGACCCCCAAGTGGCGGTCCAGGCGGATTCAGCGGTTCGAGTGCAGGCGGCGGTGGTCCACCACCACGTCGATTTGACGGACCAAAAAAAGGTGGTAAAGACGGCGGTCTTCGCGTCAATCGCGAGATTCGTGCACCAGAAGTGCGCGTGATCGATGACGACGGGACAATGCTCGGGATCTTTCCTCCTCAGGAAGCCTTGCGGATGGCCGAAGCTAAAGGGCTTGATCTCATTGAGATCGCGCCAACAGCAAAACCTCCGACGTGTAAAATTACGGATTACGGCAAGTACAAATACGAGCTCAAAAAGAAAGAGCATGCCGCCCGTAAAAATCAACAGATCATCACGATCAAAGAGATCCAACTTCGTCCACGCACGGACCAACACGATCTCGATGTGAAGTTGAAACATGCTCGTCGCTTCTTGCTTGAAGGCGATAAAGTGAAAGTAAACCTTCGCTTCTACGGTCGCGAGATGGCTCACCAAGAACTCGGCATTCAACTCCTCGATAGAGTTTCAAAAGCGTTACTCGACATTGCGATGTTAGAGACGCCGCCGAAAATGGAAGGTCGTCAACTTTTTGCTCTCTTTGCTCCAGATCCATTGAAGATCAAGGATATCGAGAAGCAGGAAAAAGCTGGAGCGGCGGCAGCAACTCCACCGAAGACTTCGAAAGAGGCGGGCGATTCTGCAACAGCTGCCAAAACGCCGGCTGATCCCGTCAAGGCTTGATCGCCTTCAAAATTCATTGTGAAATGAAGGCCCGTTTCTAAGCGGGCCTTTTCTTTTTGGAGCGTTAAATGCCCGAGTTGAGTGGAGCAATGTTGATCGCGTTTTTGTCGATGATGACAATTCCGCCGTTTTTGCTCGCGATGGGGATGAAGCGAGAATCGCACTCTGCGCCGTTCGTAAAGTTTGCGCTTGTCGCGGTGATGTTGGCCTTTGTTGTTTTAAGTTGGCAGGGATTAACGCGTGCGACTGTGCATTCACTTGCGGGAGATCCAACGACAAATGACGAGTGGTTGTCGTTTATCCCACTAATTCCTCTCGGACTTTCGTTAATTTCAAACAACAGCAGTGTTCACCTGAATTTGAAACAACTCGGGCGTGAACCGAAATTCATTGCGGGCCTCGCGCTCGTTATTGTTTTAATTTTTGCGGGAGTAAATTATTTTTAAGTGCCGGGCTAACAATTCAGCGGCGCTGCGGAAAGGTTAGAGGCTTTTTTGATTCGTAACGCCCTCGTGTCTTCGGCACTCGCGCCACAGTGGCGGCAGAGACGTTACTTAGGATTGTACCAGCAGCGCGGACGCTGGAGAAGTTTCAAACCGTTCTCGAATGAAAGAACTCGGCAAGCTGGACTCGGATATTCTTGGTCGATTCCATTAAAGTCGGGGAGTCTCTCGGAGCGATCGATTTTTGTTCCTTTGAGTTTTTCGATGACCTTTGCAAACGCTTGAATAATTTCCTCTTCATCGATGTTTTTATAGAGCATTCGCATGCATCGACCAGCAAAATAATCAGCTTCACCTTCGACGCTATCTTGCGGGTCGAAAGTTGTTTTTCTGTGATTGGGAATTGCCGAGAGCGGAACATCACCAAGAATGTGACCCAACTCGTGGCAAGTCACAGCTGCGATTCCGAGTTGAGGCAATTCAAAAATTCCTGAGTGAACCCGCATGACTAGTTGGTTTTCTTTTTTGTTCCAACCGGTGCTCGCCTGGAACCAGCCCGTTTCGTAAAATGATATTTTGAGTGTTTGTTTATGTCGGGCGAGGATGACTGGTTGAAACCTGTCCACGATGTTTTGCACGAATAGCGATTGAGGCGTTTTAGCGAGGGTTGCCGAGGGAACCGGAATATCTGCGAGTGCAGCCTGACCAAAGAGGCTACAAATAAGTACAAATTTCACGAATTTCGCCATCAAAATCATTAGGTTAAAGCCCTCGTTAGGACCCTAGGCATAGCAACTTAGGTGCCCAAAGTTCAGTTTCAGAGAAATCTGGAGAATCTACGCATGTTAAATGCGGAGCTTCCGATTTGGGAGCCTGACACCTGATGGGTCGCCGGAGTGCGCGAGGGCGGCCCGAACTTTGCCTGACAAGACTTCAAAACCCTTGATATTTCTGATTATTGCGCGGTATACCAATCCCTCGCAAAGTCGCTTCCAAAATTTGAGAGCGCAGCTGAAATGGGCTCAAAAGAGTCGACCATATCGGTCGCCGCCTATCCAGTTTGAGAAAAGGAAACCGTCATGGCAAAGAAAGCCAAGACCCATTCGGGTGCAAAGAAGCGCATGAAGCTTCTCAGCAGCGGCAAAGTAAAGTGCAAGCAATCAGGCATGCGCCATTTACTTTCTGCCCACAAATCAAAAGGTAAACGTCAGGCTGGTAAAACAGACTACGTGAACGATGCGAACATAAATCAAACGCGTCGTCTTTTGAATTTCTAATAAATTTGTTTTCTCTAAGTTGAGGTAATTTTCAATGGCACGTGTAAAAAGAGGCGTCACAGCACGCCGTCGTCGTAAAAAGGTTTTAGAGCGCGCAAGCGGTTACTACTCGTCAGGTTCGCGCATATTCACAGTCGCTAAGCAGATGAACGATCGCGCACTTGTGTTCGCGTATCGCGATCGCAAAGTGAGAAAACGTGAGTTCCGCGCATTGTGGATCCAACGTATCAACGCTGCAGCTCGCATCAACGGCACGACTTACTCGAAGCTCATCAACGCTTTGAACAAGTCGCCACTAGAGCTTGATCGTAAGATCTTGGCTGACCTTGCAGTAACAGACGCAGCTGGTTTCACAGCGGTTGTTAAGCAACTTGGTCTCACTCAGTAGTTTGACGCTTAAACCTTCAACTCAGGAGGACGTCATCGCCTCTCGAGAAGACTCGAAACAATTTGAATCACGCAAGGTGGATCACATCCGCCTTGCTCTTGATCATTCGACGCAAACGGATGGTTCGTCGGGTCTCGATTCTATTCGTCTCATTCACGAAGCATTTCCTGAGCTCGACTTGAATCAAGTCGACTCTTCCGTTTCTCTTTTTGGAAAATCTCTCGCCTCTCCCATGTTTGTAAGCTCAATGACAGCAGGGCATGAGGGTTCGCTCGATTTAAACCTCGTGATGGCTCGTGTTTGCGAAAAAAGAAACTGGGCGATGGGCGTTGGCTCTCAGCGGAAGCAACTCAGTGAGCCTAGTGCCGAACAAGAATGGGCAGAGATTCGGAAAAAGTGTCCTAAGGTTAGGTTCTTTGGTAATATTGGCCTCTCGCAATTGATACGCGAAGAGACGACAAGTATTCGTCGTCTCCTTGACTCTCTTCAAGCGGAAGCGATGATCGTTCATACGAATCCGCTTCAAGAGTGTTTGCAACCGGAAGGAACTCCACAATTTAGTGGCGGTCTGAAGCGGCTAGAGCGTTTGTGCAAGGAGCTTGGCGCGCCTGTTATCGTAAAAGAAACTGGCTGCGGTTTTTCAAGTTCAACGCTCAAGCGTTTGCAAAATCTCGGTGTGGCAGCAGTCGACGTCAGTGGACTCGGCGGCACGCACTGGGGGCGCGTCGAAGGCGGACGATCAAAGCCGGGAACGGTTTTGAATCAGGCGGCTAGCACGTTTCGTGATTGGGGCGTCGGCACTGTTGAATCGCTTAAGTGCGCGGTGCAATTGAAACCTGATTACGCAATCTGGGCGTCAGGTGGCGTGCGATCGGGTCTTGATGCTGCGAAGTTGGTTGCAATGGGAGCTGAAATGGTTGGCTTTGCAAAGCCGATTATTGAAGCGGCCTTAAGTGGTGAAGAAGTCCTCGACACTCGAATGAAGACGCTCGAGTACGAGTTCAGAACAGCGATGTTCTGCACAGGTAGCAAAACCGTGAAGGATTTACGGGAGACAGGCGTATGGGAACAGGTGAAGTGAAAGACCAATTCAAAGGTTTCTCAAAACTGACTCGGAGCGAGCGCTTTGAGCGTTTAGTTGATATGGGCGCGTTGTCGAATGACGACGTGAAGTTCCTATCGAACGGCGGCCTAAAAGACATGGATCTCGCAGAAAAGTTTATTGAGAACGTGATTGGCTATTTCCAACTTCCACTCGGTGTCGCGACTAATTTCTGTATCGACGGAGAAGATCTCGCAATTCCGATGGCTGTCGAAGAAACTTCAATCATCGCGGCTGCTAGCAAAACCGCAAAATGGATTCGCGAATCTGGCGGCACAATCACAACCGACACACTCGGTGAGTTGATCATTGGCCAAATTCAGGTGGCGCGCGTTTCTGATTTCTCCTTATTTGCATCGAGGATTGAAACTCAAAAAGAAGAATTTATTAAAATGGCAAACCGCGAAGTTGCACATGGCTTAGTCGAGCGCGGTGGCGGCGTCATGGACATCCAAGTTCGTCGCGTTCCACGCGGCGACGGTGGCGACATGGCGGTCATTCACGTGCTTGCAGACCCGTGCGATGCGATGGGCGCAAACATCATGAATCAAGTTTGCGAGTATTTAAAAGGTCCTGTGCAAGAAGTGACTGGTGAAACAGTTACGATGTGTATTCTCTCAAATCTTGTCGATACGAAACTCACTCGCGCCCGCGTGACGATGAAGATCGATGAGCAAACGGGTCGTGCGATCGAAGAAGCGTCTTTGTTTGCACAACAAGATCCGTATCGTGCAGCGACCAATAACAAAGGTGTTTTAAACGGCATTGATCCAATTTTGGTTGCGACTGGAAATGATTGGCGCGCAGTTGAAGCGGGAGTTCACTCTTATGCTTCACGAGATGGCCAATATCGCTCGATTACGAAGTGGATTTTCCGTAATGGAGAACTGCACGGCGAAATCGTTGCACCAATCGTGGTTGGAACTGTTGGCGGGGTGACTCGTCTTCATCCGACCGCAAAAATGTGTTTGAACATGCTTGGTGTTGAAAATGCGTCTCGGCTTTCGAGTATCTGCGCGGCGGTGGGTCTCGTGCAAAACCTTGGCGCCCTTCGTGCTCTCACAACAGTGGGGATCATTGAAGGCCACATGAAATTGCATGTTAAGAATCTGACTCTCGGTGCGGGAGCAAGTGAGCGTGAAGCTCCGTTTGTGCAAAAGCGCCTTGAAGAAATCTTGGTGTTGCGCAAACGCATTTCGCTGAACAACGCGATTGAAGTTCTTCGTGAGCTTCGTGCAAGTAACGGCGTTCTTTAGTCAAAAAATAAACCAGAGACGAAACACTTTGAAACTTTCGGTGCCGGCAAAAACTTTTCTAGTCGGTGAATACTTGGCTCTCTCTGGAGGGCCCTCCCTCATTGTAACCACAACTCCTCGATTTGAACTTAAAACTGAAAACTCTCAAGGGGCGAATCCGTTCCATACAGAAAGTCCTGGTGGAAAACTGTGGTCGCAGGAGCGAGCGAAACTTGAGGATGTTGCTTTCAAGTTTAGTGATCCATATAGCGAGGCCGGCGGCTTAGGTGCCTCGACTGCACAATTTGGGTTGCTGTACGCCTATCTTAATCGGCACAAAATTGCGGATGGAATTAATTTAAAAGAACTCTTGAGCACCTATCTTGAGTGCGCGTGGAACGGCGAGGGGCATCGCCCGAGCGGTGCTGACTTAGTGGCGCAACTCTATGGTGGCATCACGTATTTTGACGGCCGTTTATACGAAGCGGAGCGCCTCGAATGGCCGTTCCCTGATTTGCTTTACACTTTGGTGCGCACGGGCTTCAAGGTTGCGACCCATGAGCATCTAAAGGCTGAAATCCAAGCTCCTGAGGAGCGTTTGAGAGCGTTGGTGCAGACGGCTAAAACGGCTTTGAAAGAGGAAAACTCTACGCAATTTAGTCGAGCGGTGGAAGACTATGGGCGCGTTTTAGCACAAGCTGGGCTCGTACATACGGAGTCCGCGCTTTTGATCGAAGCTATAAACAAAGCAAGTGATGAGCTTGATCTCGGTGTGACGGCAGCAAAGGGTTGCGGCGCACTCGGTGCCGACATCGTTTTGATTTTGCATAAAGTGAAGCAAGCACCTCAGCTGCGAGGCTGGGTTGAGCTTCGTGGCTTACAAATTTGTGGAACCGAAAAGTCTCTGAGTCTTACTGGACTTGAGCTTGAGGGTAAGACGTAGCGAGGATTTAGTTTTGGAACGTCGTTGGTCGGGCTCCGCGCCCTCGAACATCGCAATGATCAAATACATGGGGAAGACCGATGCTCAAGGCAATCGGCCTACCAATAGTTCATTGTCGTACACGTTAGAACATCTCCGCACACATCTTGAACTTGAGCTCATTTCAATGGATGACGGCGAGGATCGGTGGGAGCCATTGACAGGCGATGGGCTCACTGAACTTCAACTTTCAAGTAAAGGTCGCGAACGTTTTCTCAAACATCTTTCGCGACTTAAGCAACAGTGGAATTTTTCTGGCTCGTTTTTAGAAGATCGGCAAATGATTTTCCAAGTGATTGCGGGCTTGCGAGTTCTGCTTCCAGCTTTGCGGCACTCACACGTGTTGCGGCACTCGCAATGAATGAGCTTTGTAAAACAAAAATCGATGACGTTCGCAAACTCGCTGACTTAAGTCGCCAAGGTTCGGGTTCGTCGTGTCGATCGTTTTTTACTCCTTGGTCGCTTTGGTCAACTGAGGGTGCTGAAAGCATTGAGCTCCCGTATCATGATCTCATCCACCAAGTGATCGTTGTTGCCGATGCCTTGAAAACTGTATCGAGTAGCGATGCACACGTGAGAGTCAATTCGAGTTTACTTTTTAAGGGTCGGCCTGAACGTGCCGAGCAGAGATTAAGTTCTTTGATGGAGTCCTTGAAGTCGCGAGACTGGAACGAGTCGATGAAGATAGCTTGGGCCGAGTTCTGGGATATGCATGCGCTCTTTGAAACCGCGCAGCCGGGTTTTGGCTACATGACGCCAGCTTCAATTGAAGTGATCAACTTCGTTCGTGATTTGTGGATCGAAACTGGTGACGGTCCATTGATTACGATGGATGCCGGTGCAAACGTGCATCTGCTTTACCGACCTGAATGCGGGCAGATCGCTGGACGCATTCGTGGAAATTTCGACACTCGATTTCAGGTTATTAGTTCGACTGACCGATTACGGAGTGCAACTCGTGATTGAGTCACAAGCGTTCGGCAAATGGATCCTTGCGGGTGAGCATGCAGTCCTTCGTGGATCTCCTGCGCTGGTTTTTCCAGTTACATCGCGTGCGATGAAACTTCGTTACGAAGAATCTGCGCAGCCGCTCGGCGCCGATTTTCGAGGCGAACATGGTTCCGAACTTCAACTTTTGTTTTGGGGTGTGTTCGAGCGAGCCGTAAAAACTTTAAACCTTCCGCGTGAAGCGGTTAAGGGACACGTAACTATCGAAAGTTCAATTCCGATTGGCGGTGGCCTTGGTGCTAGTGCCGCGTTGTGCGTGAATGTTACTCGCTGGTTAGCAAAACTCGGGCACGTGAAAAAAACCGAGCTATACGAGTTCGCACGTCAGCTAGAAAATCTCTTTCATGGTGAAAGCAGTGGGGTGGATATTGCTGTTGCACTCTCTGGCGAAGGTCTTTTTTTCGAGCGAAGCGGGCGGCGAAGTCCTCTCCAGTTGAGTTGGAAGCCGCAGTGGTATCTTTCTTATTCAGGTAAACGTGGCGTTACCGCGGAGTGCGTGGCCCGCGTAAAAAAACTCTGGGAAAATGATGCTGGCCTTGCGGATCGAATCGACCAAGATATGCGAGAAGCGGTTCGCATTGCTGAATCGGCGTTAACCGGCACGGGAGTCGAAGCGCTTTCACAACTTGCGAGTTCGATTCGATTGGCAGGATCTTGTTTTCAGAGGTGGGGCCTTGCGGGTGGCGAGATGGCTCTTCACTTGGAATCTCTGATGAAAGCTGGAGCTATCGCAGTGAAACCCACTGGGTCTGGCGACGGTGGCTACGCTTTGAGCCTTTGGGACGCTCATCCGCCTGCTGACCTTGCAAAAGGTTTGATTCCAGTGATTTAATTGAAGCTGGATGCAAGATTTCTTCTGGAGCTTCTACAACCAACGCAACCAAACTCGATACGACGGCTTCAGCACGACGCAGGCGAAGTCATTTGTAAGCTCGATTATTCCTTCAACGGCT
The DNA here is from genome assembly GCA_031416685.1 of Bdellovibrionales bacterium. Lineage (GTDB taxonomy): Bacteria > Bdellovibrionota > Bdellovibrionia > Bdellovibrionales > JAMPXM01 > JANOUF01. Next base: position 10,338 of record JANOUF010000228.1, on the reverse strand, counting down.
ACAGATTGGATTGTTTGGAAAGAGGGTACACCTGAATGGCTGCCGCTTAGTTCCTATCCTGAATTGTTTGCGGAACTTTCGGATTTTACCTATGCGGCGGCAGAGAGCGAGTTTAATCTGGCGGGCACCCAAACCGAAAATACAGGAATTCGAAACGCGGGCCTTGAGAGCGAGAATACGTTTACGAACCATGATCCACTCGACAAGGAAACTGCCTTGAAGCGAGGTCTTGAAGAGGAAATGCCGGAAACGCGCACGGATTTGCTCGACGGCATTGTTCCCGACGACGACTATATCGATATTTCCGGTATAGAGATTGTCGACTTAAAATTTGAAAAAGGGAATGCACCTAAGCCTGAATTAAGAAAAGCAGCACGGTATCGCCACAGAGTTGCTTGCGAAGTCGACTATGGCGGCCCAGGTATTTTGAAAGCGGAAACGCTTGATATCAGTATGGGTGGCTTGTTGTTAAATCAAATTCTACCCACTGGCGCTAAGACGCAAATTAAAGTTCGATTGGTGAAATCGAATCAAGTGATCAATACGCTTTGCCAGAGTATTCCGGATCGCTCGGGCCGACAAAGTCGCCGGTTTCGCTTCATTGATATCGATAAGATTGAATTGCTTCGAACCTGGCTAATCAACCGAAGCTGATGACTTACTATAACTGGAGTAGCTGTAAAGTGCGATGCTTGCCGCGATGGAGGCATTCAAACTTTCCACGTCGTTCGACATCGGGATCTTTAATTTCTTAAGACCATTTAATTCTGGCACGCCGGGACCTTCTTCTCCGAGGAGAAGTCGCGCATTCTTTGGCCATTTAAATTTCGAAAGTTCTTCGCCTCGCATGTCGAGCGCGAAAACGCCGTCGCCGTTAAGATCTTTTATTGATGGACCTGTTGCAATTGGCACCTTCATCAGTTGGCCCGAGGCCGAGCGAACAGATTTTGGATGAAACGGTGTCGCGCTTTCTTTTAACAGCACAACTTTGCTTGCGCCAAATGCCGCGGCACTTCTCAACAGCGCGCCGAGATTCGAAGGCTCGCCGAGGGCGCAAAGCACCTCAAGGCCGACTGCTTTGTCTTGCTGATTCCACACCGAAAGTTTGGGTGTTTTCAGAGCGAGAAGTGGTGACTTCGTGCCGAAGATATCGAGTTCTTGGAAGAGAGGTTTCGTTAGAACAATGAACCTTTCTTTTGAACTTGGAAGTTGCATCTCTTCTTGCGCGAGAATGAAATCAACTTCGAGTTTCCCTTGAGCCAAAATTTCTTCGACGACCTTGCGGCCTGAGACAATGAACCGTCCAAGTTTCTTGATCCCTTTTGGTTCAAGTGCACTTTTTAATTCTTTAAAGAGCCCATTGTCGGCGCTGGAGATGTGTTTCAATCATCCACCTTTAAATGCCCGGCGACGTCCGTCGCCTCCTTATCTAAGGCGAAATCCTCATCGAGATCGCGATCCAAGTCTCTGAGAGGTGCGGGCTTAATTTTTTTGAAAATCAAAAGTCTGCGGTGGTGAGTTGTTTTCGGCAAATCATAGTTAATGTCTTTATCGAGCTTGAAGTACTCGCCCCATTTTTGAACCGCTACAGGAATTTCCGGATCGACATTTGGACCTTTCATCAGGAACACGCGACCGCCATTGTTTAAGCAATAGAGAACATTGCCCAAGGTATTTCGCGAATCTTCAACCGCGCGAGTGATCACGCCGCCCACTGGGTAAAGACAAGTTTCATTGATGTTGCGACCAAGAATGATGACGTTCTTTAATCCAAGTTCATCGCGAACATGCTTTAGAAAATTCACTCGGCGCTGAACGCCTTCGGCTAAAATGATCTTCTTATCGGGAAAATGAATTGCGAGTGGGATTCCCGGAAATCCTGGACCGGTTCCCATGTCCATTAACGGGAAATCAAGATCTGTAAGCTTGGTCACGATCAAGCTATCAACAAAGTGTTTGATGGCAACGTCACGGAGATTGAGCAGGCGAGTGAAGTTCTCTACCTTTTGGTTTTCCATTAGGAGTTGGTAGAAGCGAGTCAATTTCCCGCGCTTATCGTGCGGATACTGATCGAGGCCGTGGTTTCTGAAAATATCGAGCATGCGATCGTCAGCTTCAATGAACGTGAATTCTTCATCAGGTTTACGATGGCGTGTTGGCTTTGCTTTGCCGCTGCGGGGAGCACTGCTGGAGACAGAGCTGCCAGCTGTCGCCGGCGTTCCGGCTTTCTCTTGCCGAGCTTTGTAGGGGCTCCAATTTGAACGGTTTTTGTGCGCCATGTCGCCAACTTCTATAATTGAAAAAACCCCTAAAATCATTCACTATTTAGCGCATGTTGAAAGAAAAACTTGAAGATGTTCGGCGTGAAGCTTTGGCCGCAGTTCAAAAGGCTGAAGACACCCAGAATCTTTACGAATCCGTAAAAGTACAGTTCCTCGGTAAGCAAGGCCGCTTTTCTGCGTTGATGAAGGAAATGGGCAAGCTTAGCGCTGATGAACGCCCGGTTTTTGGTAAACTCGTTAACGAAGTTAAAGACGCCATCGAACAAGCGTATGCGGCGCGCGAGAATGAGCTGAAGAACAAAGAGCTAACTTCAAAGCTATCTAACGAAACTCTTGATCTCACTCTGCCGTCGCCAACGCATGCATTGGGTGCGCAGCATCCAATCTCAATGGTCATCGACGAGATTACAAATATTTTGATTCGCTTAGGCTATTCGGTTCGAACGGGCCCGCTCATCGAGCAAGACCGTTACAATTTCGAATCGCTCAATATTCCGAAAGATCATCCAGCGCGCGATATGCAGGATACGTTTTACATCGACGAGCGCCACGTTCTTAGAACTCATACGTCACCCATTCAGGCGCACGTTCTTGAAAGTGAAAAGCCGCCACTCAGAATTATCGGTGTGGGTCCTGTGTTCAGATGCGATAGCGACGTTTCGCACTCGCCAAACTTTCATCAAATTGAAGGCATGTATGTTGATCGCAAAGTTTCGATGGCAGACCTGAAAGGAACGATCGCTTATTTCGTGCGAGAGTTTTTCGGAAAGAGTTTGAAGACTCGATTCCGTCCAAGTTTCTTTCCTTTCACTGAGCCCTCGGCAGAAGTCGATTGCCAATGCCCGTTGTGCACGGGTCGTGGGTGTTCGATGTGCAAACAATCGGGTTGGGTTGAAATCGGCGGAAGCGGATTGATTAATCCAAATGTTTTGAAAGTTGCTGGCGTGAATTATCCTGAATGGCAGGGCTTCGCGTTTGGTTTCGGGATCGAGCGTATGGGGATTATCAAATACGGTGTTGAACACATCGGTCTTTATAATCAAAACGATGTACGCTTCTTAAGGCAGTTCTCCGTATGAAGATCTCACTGAAATGGCTTCAAGATTACGTCGACGTCAGTGAGTTCTTCGCAAAGCCGCAAGAACTTTCTAACTTGCTAACTTCTGCAGGCCTAGAAGTTGAAGGCGTCGAAAATTTAGCAAAGGCCTTCGACAAAGTTGTCGTCGGGCACATTCTTGAAAAAGGTCAGCATCCAGATGCGGATCGTCTTTCACTATGCCAAGTGGCAACTGGCTCAGGGATTGTTCATCAGATTGTTTGCGGCGCTCAGAACCACAAACAAAACGATCGAGTCGTTGTTGCTTTGCCGGGCGCAGTCTTACCCGGAAATTTTGAAATCAAACTCGCTAAAGTTCGCGGCGTTGAATCCGGAGGCATGCTCTGTTCAGAAAAAGAGCTAGGCTTAAAGGCTGAGAGCGAAGGAATTTTCATTCTGCCGGAGGCAGCTCCGATCGGTAAACCATTTGCTGAGTACATGGGCTTTGACGATGTTGTGTTTGATATCAAAGTCACACCGAACCGATCCGATTGCTTAAGTCACTTCGGGCTCGCGCGCGAGATTGCAGCGATTTTGGGTCGCCCGTGTGAGTTGAAACTCGACACCCTCACTGAGGGCGGTGGCTCGACTCGCGAGATGGTGAAGCTCACTGTGCCGTCGACGGATTTATGCCCACGTTATTGTGGTCGTGGCGTTCGCGGCGTGAAGGTGGGTCCTTCTCCGGATTGGATGAAGAAGCGACTTGAGGCTGTTGGTCTAAATGCAATCAACAACGTTGTCGACGTCACAAACTATGTCATGCTCGAACTTGGTCAGCCGCTGCATGCGTTCGATGTTCGTGAAATTAAGGGCGGCAAACTTTCGGTTGATCGCTCTAAAGCGGGAGAGACGTTCACAACTCTCGATGGAACTGAAATTAAATTATCAGGCACTGAGCTTACCATTCGTGATGGTGAGCGTGCAGTTGCGCTAGCTGGAATTGTCGGTGGAAAAAATTCCGGCATTCAAGATGATACGCAAGATATTTTCATCGAAGCCGCGTACTTTACTCCCGTAGCGGTTCGCCAAACTGCGCGGAAGTTCGGTATTGAAACGGACTCGTCGTATCGTTTCGCGCGCGGAACTAACCCTGATGCGGTTGCACTCGCAATGAATCGTGCTGCCGTGTTAATTCAAAAAGTGGCTGGCGGAAATATTTGTGGCGAGCATTACGATAATTATCCGGATCCAGTAAAACGGACTGCGATTGAAATTGCACTTTCGACTTTAACGGAGCGATTAGGATACCCGGTTGACCGCGATCAGTTTGCGACTTGGATGGAACGCTTAGGGTGTTTAGTTGAAGAGAAAAAAACCGGAAACGATGTTGTTTGGCACATCACACCTCCTTCATTCCGTCAGGATCTGCATCTCGACGTGGATTTGGTCGAAGAGTTTGGCCGGCTAAATGGTTATCAAAATATTCCAGAGACTCTTCCGCCGACTGGCATGATGCCGACAGACCACGATCCGCAATATATTTTTGAAGTACGGCTTCGTCGGTTATTTCAGGCTCAGGGATTGTTGCAAGCGATTAACTACGCATTCATCAGTTCTAAATTTCAAGAGCGAGTGCTTGGCAGTTATGAAAAGCTTGCGGGCTTCGGTTTGCGTGCGATCCATCAGCCTGTGACTCTTATGAACCCGCTCACTGAAGAATTAAACGTGATGCGTACATCACTGGTGCCGAGCTTGCTTAAAAGTGTTCAGCACAATTCACGGCATGGGAATGCCGTTGGGCGATTGTTCGAGTTGGGCTTTGTATTCGATGGCAAGCGTGGCGGTGGCGCGACCGAGGGTAATAGCTATTTGCAGGAGTGGCATGGCGCTATGGCTATCTGGGGTGAACAAACGGATTTGTGGCAGAAGAAATCTTCAGCTGCGTTGGTTTATGAACTAAAGACCGCGCTAGAAAATATTTTGAAGAGCTTAGGTATCACAAAGTTTAGTTGGTCGCAGCCGACGGATGCGCAGTCCGTTCCAGATTTCTTGCATCCAGGCCAGTGTGCGCAGCTCATTGCTGAAGGAAAACCAATTGGCTTCATCGGAACACTTCATCCAGTGTTGCAAGATGAACTAAAAATTCGTGAAACAGTTGCTTTGAGTGAAATCAATCTTGATCGATTGATGCAAGGTCAGCCTCGATCGCCTAAAGCGAAATCGCCGTCGAATTTTCCAGCAGTTGAACGAGACATTGCACTTCAGATGCCTAAAAATCTTCCAGCCGCGGATGTTGAAACGACTATTCGAAAGAGCGGCGGAGATCTTCTTCAGGAAGTTCGAGTGTTTGACGTTTTCGAAGGCGGGAACGTTCCGACTGGACAAAGGTCTGTGGCATTCCGACTAATCTTCCAAGATTTAAAGGGAACGTTGGAAGATGCGCAGGTAAACAGCCTTCGTGATCAGGTTGTTAAGGCAGTTACAGAGAAATTCCCGGTTTCAGTACGATAAAAACTTGAAGGTTTCTAATCACTTGGTAGCCTAGAGAAGCAGTGGAGGAACTAGCATGAGCGGGCAGAATCTCGGTAAGTCGACAATGACGAAGGCCGATATCGTCGAGAAGGTTTATCAAAAAATCGGCTTCTCGAAAAAAGAGGCTTCAGAATTAGTTGAACTGGTTTTCGGTTCACTCAAAGACGTTTTGCAAAACGGCGACAAAGTTAAAATCTCAGGATTTGGTAACTTCGTTGTTCGCGGAAAAAACGAAAGAGTTGGTCGCAATCCACAAACAGGTGAGCAAATTAAAATTAGCGCTCGTCGCGTTTTAACTTTCCGCCCAAGCCAAGTTCTAAAAGCGATGTTGAACGGCGAAGACATCACCGGCATGACCGATGATGATGACGACGACGAATAAGTCGACGAATAAGAATCGAAATTTAAACTCGGCAATCAGCAAGGACACACAACATGATTGAGAAAACGCCGAACAAAAACCCAGAGACGACGACAATGACGACGATGACGACGACGTCGACCTCACACTCGGCTCACCAAGCGCCTCCTGTTGAGAAGAGACCGCCGGTGACGGGTGGCCTTCCGGGTGCACAAGAGGGCAAAGCAGCCCTTATTAACTTCGAACTTGGTCACCTTGATTTCAGTGAGCATCATCCAGAAGAGCAGCAAGCTTTCGACTTCGGTGCAGAGTTCGCTCAAGCGCGGCCTACAGTAGCAATGCTCGACAAGTCGGATTTGCCCGCAGAAATCAGTGAACAGCTCACTGGGCAGTTTGCGATGATCGAAGAAGATCCTATCGATGCGCTTCCAGGTGACGACGAATCTCAGCTCGATTTCATTGATGCGGCGAAAGCGATTCTCGCTGAAGAAGCGGTGAGAGCGGGCGCCAGAGAAGAAACCAGGGGCGACGCCAGAGAAGAGATTGAGCTTCCAGAGGTGAGCAAAGCATCGTTTGCCAATGTTTCATTACCTCAAACTCAAATTGAATCCGATACAGAGCTTATGCGCGAGATCACTCAGATCCCGCAGCAAATGGCATTCAAGATTGGTGACGTTGCCGACATCGTTGGTGTGAAGCAATACGTTCTCCGTTATTGGGAGAGCGAGTTTGAGGCACTCAAGCCTCGTAAGAGTAAAAACGGACAGCGCGTGTACACGCGCAAAGAAGTTGAAACCGCTTTGATGATTAAGAAACTCCTCTACAAAGACCGCTTTTCAATCGAAGGTGCGCGATCAGCACTCCGAAATCTGAAAGGCAAAGTCCGCGAGGACAAACAGTGGAACACGTTGATGACGAGCCACGAAAGCATCAAGGACGGCGTAAAGGATCTTTTGGCTGAGATCCGCCGCTTCCGTTCAATCATGAATTAAAGAAAGCGCTGCAGTTAGCCTTAAATTTTAGTTATGGCGTTTGACTACGCACTGCTTTTTCATACAGAAGCGTTTTGTGATTCCGGTTTCGATCATTTTTCCGCCGTCGCCAACACGCACACGCATGTCTAATGCGAGCGAATCTGATAGATCACGTTTTACGTAGAAGTAAACGTTACTGCCGTAAGCCATGTAACTTTTAAGAACTAACGAAGTCGCATCTTCCGCTGTAGCCGAAGATTTTGCGATATGTGCAAAAGTGACTCGCGCATTCCATTTTTTTAGGTCGAAGTCGGTGTGAACCATTTGTCCGACGAGATGATCATCACTTGCGAGCAACTCGCCTCCCACAAGAAGTTTTGCTTCTTCTGAACCGAGCCATTGTCCGAAGCCTTTGATCGCAGCTTCAATCCCTGCACGTGTGTAATATGTTTTGTTATGGCGGGATTCGCTCAAGACGAACGTTGCATTTTCAAGTACGTTGCCGATGTTCTCAACTTTTTGTCGAACCATCATTTGCATGTGGTTGATGTCGTTGTGTTCTCTCTTAAAGACATTCGGCTGTTTTGTGTCGGAGACTTGGCCTGCCGAGAAGATCCATTCACGATTGTTCTCACGATCGACGATGGTCACGCGCATTCCGTCGATCCAACCTGAGGACCCGAGTCCCAAGTTACCAACATACTCGCCGCTCGCTAGATTTGTTGTAGGCAATGCGCCAAGCTCAACCCGAAACTTTTCTGATTGGCAGCTATAGTCGAGGTAAATATGGCGTAGAGAGATTTTAAGCTTTGCTTTGAGTGAGTCCATTGAGTCGCCAACGGTATGGCTGATGTTATCACTGGTGAACGTTTCACCTGTTAACATTCGGGCTTTGACCTGCATGCAGCCGCGCTTATCTAAGTTTAAAAAACCGTCTAAGCGGAGTAGGCCGCGAATTTGATCAGTTGGCTTTCCCACAAGGGGATCGGTATGGCGTTGTTGAATCCGCGCAAGTCCGCTAATCCCAAGAAGGTCGGAAGTCTCCTCTGCGGCGGATCCGATCGGAGATAAAGCTAAAATCAAGGCAAGAATGACTCTCATGGCAGTCGTTAATTGCAGGTGTGGGACCAGTCTCCAATCGTCGACGGTGGAGTTAGATGAATGCGCATTGTTTATGAAATTGCCTGGTGCCGAGAAACGTCAGTCTCTTCGAGGGGAGAGTGGGGTTTTAAGTAATTCTTTTTAGGCTTCGAAACTATTTCATGGGGCAATGTCTGCGCACTCGCTTGCCCGCCACGGTAGTGCTTCCTAGATCATGGCATATTCATTGGAGATTTACCCACTTCGACTGACAGTTTTTGTCCACGAGGAGTGGTTATGAAGTCTTTTGGAATAGTGATCGCATGTGTTTTGGCGTTTTCTGCCTGCGGAAAAAGCCACAACCCTAAAATTAAAGAAGCTCAAGCACAGGTCGATGCTGAACTGGCTAAGCTTGACACTGCTGAGGGTGAAAACACAGATGAGACAGTAGAGACGACAACTGCGCCTCCTGTAGCACAAAACGAAGAGCCAAGCGGTCAGCCGAAAGTTGAGCCTGTAGTTAAACCTACAGTTGAAACTAAGAGTGATTCAAAAGCGCAGCCTAAGGCTGAACCAAAAGTTGAAGCAAAAGCTCCGGAAAAAGCGGCTCCGAAAGCGAATCCGGCTCCAAAAGTAGCGGCGAAAGTTGTCCCAAATGCGACGACAAAGCCTTCGAAAAATCTGTCGGTATGTAGCGAAAAAGGTGCGGACTTACTTAAGCGTCAGCAGCAGTTTTCTAAAGCGAACGTTCTTATCGCAGCAGATCTAAAAAAAGCGCGTGAAGCTCGCGATAGGAATGACGCTTTAGGGATGTTAGCTGGTCTAAAAGCAGCAGATAGAACCTTGGATGCGACGATTAGCAGCTGTGTGGAATTCAAAGCTAAACATGCCGTGACTGCGCAACTCTGTCGTGGTTCAAGCACTGCTGAGTTAGCAAAGAACACGAACATCGCGTGCAACAAAGCGTACGCTGGGTCAAAGTCAGTTAATAAGTCGATTGCTCAGACTCAAGCGAAGCTTCAAGAGCAAAAGCAAACTGTAGCTAAGAAGTAAAGCTAGCCAAGCGGCGATAGAATCCGGCGTGAGCTTGAAAACTTATCGCCGAATTTATTTAGACCATCTTGCCGCATTCGAGCGGCGTCTTTCTCAAAATACTCATCAAGTTCAGCTCTCGACTTTGCTTGGTATTGAATGGTGAACGTCGTTGTCTGTATGCTCGAAGACTCAACGACAAAGGCCTCAGCGCCGTCGAAATAGGGGAGTTGGACCATTTCAGCTATGTGGTGTCGTAACCATGGCCGATACGTCTCAAGGATTCCGTTTTGAACTTCTAAGGTCACTTCGTAGATAATCATTTTACAACTCGATTTGGTAAATCGATCGTGGCCATTCTGGATGATTGATCCAGTGTTCGCCTACGCGCTTGAATCCCGATTTCACAAAGCCGTCGGTTTTACCTGGCCAAGCAACAGCCTTCCCGTGACGTTCATAAGCGGCATCATCGAATGGGTAGCCTTCAATGGCTTTCCAGTTTTGATTTTTGCCATATTCAAGAAGAGCATTTAAAAGTGCTGGTTGAATACCTGTTCCACGTCGCTCAGGTGCTACAGAAATACAAACAATTCCGCCAACCGTGATTGCAGTCTCGCCAAGATGTGCAACGCGTTTCCAGGCCCAATAGTATTCAGGCAAAGGGCCTACCGAAATCCACGCGACGAGATCATTGCCATCGTATGCTAAAACGCCAGGATGAAATCCGAATCGCAATTTTTGTCGAACCAATTCGCGGTTTTCAAGAGGGCGCGTTTTCTCGCGTTCCTTCCACTCTTCGACCGTTTTCCACTTACCGTGCCAGAAGGCACAGAAGCAGCCACTGTTGTTACAGTTCGTGAGCTTTTCGTAGTCATTAAAGTTTTCTTCGCTCAAGCGTTCAAGGCGCATAGTTGTCTCCTGGAGACCTGAAATTGTACCAAACCTGGAACCGAAATCCAAAATGGAACCGCTAGTTCTTCATTTTACTCTCTCAATGAGCGCTTTAAACTGATCTAAGCCTCGAAAATAGCGGCACGATTC
>JANOUF010000227.1:0-1999 GCA_031416685.1 Bdellovibrionales bacterium | reverse complement strand
GACGGTGCTGCGATGGTTTTAATTATGAGTCGCGAAAAAGCGAATCAACTTGGACTAAAACCAATCGCAAAAATTGTAACGTATGCCTTTGCGGGTCTTGAGCCGGAGCGCATGGGACTCGGCCCTGCTTACGCAGTTCCTCTCGCATTGAAACGTGCAAACCTAGAATTAAAAGACATGGGTTTAGTTGAACTAAACGAAGCCTTTGCTGCACAAGTGATCGCATGTCAAGAAGCACTCTCTTCAGACAAATGGTGCCAGGAAAAATTGGGTATACCAAAAGCAGTCGTTGAAATAACCGACGACAAAATTAATGTTAACGGCGGCGCAATCGCGCTCGGTCACCCAGTCGGTGCAACGGGTTCGCGACTCATTATTACTTTGATGAAAGAAATGCAGCGCCGAAATGTTGAGTATGGTTTAGCCACACTTTGTATTGGCGGCGGTCAAGGTGGAGCGATGATTTTACAGCGTGAGAAACAGGAGAGTTAATCTAGATGAGCATTCAGGAAAGCCTAAAACTTGTAGTACGTGGAAATATTGCTGTTCTCGAATGGGATTTGTTCGGCGAGAGGGTAAACAAGATGTCGACGCCTGTCATGGCTCGACTAAAAGAAATTTTACAAGAGGTTGGTGCAAGTTCGCAATTCGGCGCACTCGTCATGATCTCAAGAAAATCTTCGATCTTTATCGCAGGCGCTGACATCGAAGAAATCAAAGCGCTGAAAAAACCCGAAGATGTTGATAAAGCTGTCAGCGGCGGACAAGAGATTCTCAGCATGATCGAGGATCTCAAAATTCCCGTGATCGCCGCGATCCACGGCGCATGCCTAGGCGGCGGCTGTGAGTTGATTCTTGCGTGCGACTACCGTATCGCTACAGAAGACAATGCTACTCGCATTGGTCTCCCAGAAGTAAAGCTCGGAATCATTCCTGGTTTTGGTGGCTGCGTACGTCTTCCTCGTATGGTTGGACTTCAAGCTGCGCTCGATATCATTCTTGCTGGCAAAGCTGTCGATGCACGCAAGGCAAACAAAATCGGGCTCGTCGATAAAGTCGTGCACCCGAGCATTCTTGAAGAACAAGCGATGGCTTTGGCTACATCGCTCGTTAAAGACAGCAAAGGTAAACGCAAAAAAGTTTATCGTGCTGTAGGTCCTGTAAATAAAATCCTGGAAAGCGCTATCGGAAAGCCAATTATTTTCTCGCAAGCAAAGAAAACAGTCTTGAAGCAAACCTACGGCCACTATCCGGCACCTCTTAAAGCGCTTGAAGTGATCAAGAAAACTTACGGCATGCGTGATCGTCAGAAGGCACTCAACATTGAGCGCGCTGGCTTCATGGATGTTGCAACAACTGAAGTAAGCAAAAACTTGATCAATGTTTTCTTCATGATGGAATCCGTGAAGAAAAAATCTGGAGTATCAGGTGACGTTAAACCTCAACCGGTAAAAGCAATCGGTGTACTCGGAGCTGGCACAATGGGCGGCGGTATTGCTTACGTCGCTGCAGATAAAGGCGTCAGTGTTCGCTTGAAAGATATTTCCAATGAAGCGATCGCAAAAGGTTTCGAGCATGCACGCGCAATTTGGGAAAAACTCCTAAAGCGTCGCCGCATTACTCAGTATGAGCTCACGCAAAAGATGTCGCAAGTATCGGGCGGTCTTGATTACGCTGGCTTCAAAACTCTCGACGTCGTCATCGAAGCAATCGTTGAAGATATGAACATTAAAAAGAAAGTGATCGCTGAAGTAGCGGGTAAGTGTAAGCCTGACTGCATTATCGCAACGAACACTTCGTCGCTTTCTGTTTCTGAAATGTCTAAAGGGCACCCAAATCCAAAAAATTTCGTCGGCATGCACTTCTTCAACCCGGTTGATAAAATGCCGCTCGTCGAAGTCATCCGCGGAACTGAGACTAGTGACGTTGCCGTTGCTACGATCTTTGATCTCTCAAAGAAAATGGGAAAAATCCCAGTCGTCGTAAAAGACGGACCAGG
>JANOUF010000226.1:0-3353 GCA_031416685.1 Bdellovibrionales bacterium | reverse complement strand
ATTTGCTCGAGTGCTGCATCTTCTAAACGCGACCATTTTGTTTCGGTAGGCAAACTTTTGAGGAGCACCGGAACTATATCGCGCGCAACGATAATCAAGCTGTCGGCCTGCATTTCAATCAGGTCTTCAGGAGAAAATTTTGCTTTCTCATCAAGCATTTCTTTGATTCGTCGAGCCCGAAATGAGTTGTCATACATCCCAGGCAAATAATGCGGATAATCTTTTCCTGTAGCTGGCTGGTTTGCACTAAGAACATACCCTCTTGCTGGTTTGATTAGCTTAGGCAATTGGTCATTCGAAATGTAACCAGAGTTCCAATCATAAAGCGGATCTGTTCCATCCGAAATCAAACGACCTTGACCCATCCAACGCACAGGTAATTGTCCTTGATGAATGATCCCATATTCGCCGGATTGATCGGCGCAGATAAAATTTTGCGAGGGAGATTGATAGGTTTCAATAGCTTGCTTGCAGTCCTTAAAACTTTTTGCTCGATTCAAACTCAAGAAAGTCTTTAATTCATTCGAAGGAGTCAGTGCTCCCCACCGCATTGCTAAACCTCGAGCGATTAAAGGATTTACTGGTGTTTCAGTTTCCTCATTTACGATTGGACCAAAGTGCGTCCGCCGAAGCGTAATCGTAATAGGTTTTGAGTCTCGAACTAAGATCTCACGGTCACGCGCAACGACTGGGCGCCACGTTCCACCGTACAAATATTCATATTTGTTTTCATCGCGGAATTTTAATTCAAACCAATCGGTAATGTCGTCCATGCCGTTCGTCACGGCCCACGAGACCTTTTCGTTAAAGCCCAGAATTATACCCGGAGCACCCGGCAGTGTTCCTCCGTAAGTATTCACCTTCGGCGTTGTGAGCTGCATCTCGTACCAATACGACGGAAGTTGCAAACTTAAGTGAATGTCGTTTGAAACAATCGGATAACCGGTCTTTGATTTCTTAGGCCCAACAGCCCAGTTGTTGCTTCCGTTACCTGGGTGAGGCGTTGGTACTGGCAGTATCGCGTTCGTTGAAGCTTGAAATTCCGTTGGCGGCGGCGTTGGCGCAGAAGGCGTAAAACTAAATTTCGTATCTTTCGGAACGATCGGTTCATCAACATCTGGATTAGCTGGAAACAGAGCTAAAAAATCTTCCTCTGAAATTCGCGATCGACTCCGACTCAAAAGCAAATCTTGCGGCCAAAACGTTAAGTTATAAGCCATAACTTTCTGAATGACCGCCGAGTTGACCGGCTCCCATGCAATTGGTTTCACTTCGAGCAGTTTGTATTCAAACGGAAGATCGCGATCGTTAATAGTCGCGATGAACGCATTCACTCCTCGCGAATAGGCCAGAAGAGCTTTGCGTGTAAGTTCATCTCGCTGCATAAGCTCGAACGACTCAACTGCTGCCTCTCGCATTCCGAGTCTGTTAAACATAATATCCAAGTCGATCGTTTTGCTGCCGAGCACTTCTGAGAGTCGGCCGTTGCCTGCTCGGACCATGAATTCCATTTGGAACAAACGATCCATCGCCACCAAAAATCCTTGGACAGCATAGAGATCATCATCGTTTTGCGCGAAGACGTGCGGAATACGATTCCTATCAAACTTGACTGTTACAGGAGCAATCAACCCAGGGATCTTAGCAATCTGATCTAAACGTTTAAGCTCATCATCTGGTGGAACCCAAACGCCTCGAAACGGATGAAGGAAATTCCCCAGCGCCGGAAGTGGACCATGTCGTTTACCGAGCCCGATGATCAACAAGAAGAGGAGGATGAAGGGCGCGACAATTCTCAGAAGTTTACTCAAAGCTTTAAGTCCCTGCATTTTTTGATGGAGCTAAAGAACTACCTGAAAGCAAAAAAAATGGCGAGCACTTCTGCCCGCCATTTCGAATCTTAAAATTTTATAAACGACTTAGATAGAAATGTTCATTTCTAAGTAATATGCAGTTGTCTCGTCGTCATAGATTTTGTCAGCAGAAAATTTTTCTGCCGCATCAGACATAATGTCTGCTTCCTGAGTTACGCCGATAGCGAGATAAACAGGACCAAACTCGCGAGCAACAGCAGTTGTCAGAAGAAGCTTGTTAGTTTGCTCTACGCCTACGTCTACAGTTTCGTTCTTCCAGCCAGCTTTTTGACCAAGCGCTTGTGTGAAAGTGAACCCTGCAACATCTGCATTCAGACCAGCTTGGTGAATAGCCGAGATTTGAGTTGTTCCAACGATTAGGCTGCGCTTGTCACTGAAGGTACCTTTATTCGCCATGTTGTTGTAGCCAACTTGTGCGAGGTAATCCCAAGAAAGAACGCTGTTGATTTTTTGAGCGAGTGTTCCTCGAACTGAAAGCTTCCCGTTGTGCGCAGAATCTGCCTTGTTACGAGCGTCTTCACCTGTTGGAAGTGTGAGCGTTGCGCGTCCGCCGAGCTTTATTTCATTTCCAAAAGTAGCAAATTTGGAATTCTGATAACGAAGATAGACGTCATCAGCTCGCATCTTCATTTCATCAACGCGGTCTTTACCTGCGCCAGTTCCTGGAACTGCGAACCCGTATTGTTGACGAAGATAAACTTTAGAAGAGTCTGTAAGCTTGTAGTTCATGCCCACATAGCTACCGCCGAGATCAACTACGCCACCATCAGTGTTTGTTTGGCGGATATTTGATTCTGCGTATGAATACCAATCCATTCCGATGCGCGACTTCAAAGATCCAAGGGTAGTCGACGCTTTCGCAGTCGATGTCGAAGCGGGCGAACCTGCTGGAGCAATCGATGCAGCGTTCAATTCGCTAGAAGAAGCTGTTGAAGCTGATGAAGTCGTCATCGACTTCTTCTTCATGCTCTTGGCTGTTTTTTTCGTTTGAACGGCTTCAGCTCCCTGCGCAAGAACTAGTGCTGCTGCTAATGCTACGAAGAATTTCATTATCAACCCCCCTTAAGGTGTTGGATTAAATTGTTTAATCGGTCGGGCGCCTTCTGGCTCCCAAGTACCTAAACAAGAGCAAGCTATATGCCACAAATTCACGAAAAACTAGCGCATTTGCGCCTCACAGCAGTGCCATTGTGACTTCGACACCGTCGATATTGTGGTGAGTCATGAAAAAATGACCCTACCCTCAAACGTCTTTCTTCGGTTTTAGCTTTTCCAGATCGCCTTGCGCTGGAGCTTTACCGTTAATAGTTACGCTCTCATCAGTTAAAACGCCGTTCTTAATGACTCGATTACGAATGATTTCAGCTCTCTTGCCGGTCAGGTTGGTGGTCATGCCCAACCCTTGGGTGCGGACCGATACTTCATTTAACAACTGAAAAGTTGATTTATCGATCCGGCGGAGGCGGCTTGATTTATTGG
>JANOUF010000225.1:0-2680 GCA_031416685.1 Bdellovibrionales bacterium | reverse complement strand
ATGAAACGCCTCAAAGAGAATAAAATACTGAGGGGGGGCTACCATTTTTTCAGAATGCTGATTGATGATGTAGAAGGGCAAGTACAAAATTTCCTTGATTCGGGCGAAGATTATCGTGAAAAAGGCGTTTTACCGCCCGTTTTGGACGTAGAACCGACCAATGAGGAATGGAAACGCATTGCTTTTCTATCTCAAAACAGATTAGCTATTGTCAAACGGATGCAAAAATGGCTCTCGCTCGTAGAAGCCAAAACCGGCAAACGTCCTATTATTTACACCTCCAAACATATTTGGGATAATATTTTGAAAGCCCCAACGGGTTTTAGTCATTATCCGCTTTGGGTAGCGAATTATACTGAGGGGTCGAAACCGACGATGCCTTCCGGCTGGGCAAATTACGGAACGGCCCGCAAGGGGACTCTGAAACTGTCGCCGCCTTCGCGAGTTTTGGAGGACTTGGAAAAGGACTACAGAATGATGGAGGCAATGTTTTTTAGAGAGCGACCGACCTGGAGCCAGATACTGCAAGGTATTGCTGAATTTGAGAAAGAGTTCAATGAATAGGGATCGTCGGGTGTTGGTAACACCTTCCCGTTAACTTTTAAATCGAGAGAAGGTGTTACCAAAGTGTTACGACCTTCCGAAATCAACCGTATCGTACCGCAGAACAAAGAACTTCCCTTAAGCGCTAATCACCAGCAATGATTGATAAATTCTAACAATAACATACACCTGTATCGGGTCAGAAAAAGAGTCTTTCCGCAGTCATAACCCGAAGGCCGCAGGTTCAAATCCTGCCCCCGCTACCAAAAACATTAGAAGCTCGGCCGTTAGGTCGGGCTTTGTTGTTTTTGGTAGCCCTCTATCAACTCATGCTATCGACTTTTTTCGCCGACCTAACGGCCGAGCTTCTAACGCCTTCGGCGGCAATGCCTGCGCGTAACCCTGCGGGTCGCGGCTACGCCACAGCAAACGCTCGCCAGCTCGCGTTGGCTTTTTGTGGCGAGATCCCCGCTACCAGAGTGGTCTTTGTGTTTGGAAGATTTATTGATATTTTAGGTCTTTAGTCGTGTTTCATCTCGCTACCAAAAACACTGAGAATCGTGCTATTCTCGCGAATAATTGTATTACGTCTAGTATGAAGCAGGTGGACATTGAACCGACCCATTCAGACAAAACCTGAAGAAAACGAGACTGGGATAGACGTCGATCAGCTTCTTTTCAATCTTTCCCTTTCCCCTGAGCTTAGAATTGCGCATCACCAGGCTGCACTTGATCTCATTTGGGAACTCGAAAATGCTCGAAGGCTAAATGAAACCAAATCTCAATGAACTTCTAAAAGTCTTTTTGGGACTTGATATTGAATTCGTTATAATCGGTGGATTTGCAGCAGCCTTGCACGGTTCGTCAATGGTTACTAGGGATTTGGACCTTTGTTTTTTACTGACACCTCAAAATATTGATAAGCTCAGAAGCTCACTGCGTGAGCTAAATCCGAAACTTCGAATCAATCCGAAGAAACTTTCTTTCCTTACCTTTCCGAATACAAATCAAGGATTCAAAAATCTCTACCTTGAAACTGATTTGGGGATAGTTGATATCGTCAGCAGCGTTACTGGAGTAGGGGAGTTTTCGGTTGTTGCGGCTGAGGCTGATGTTATCGAGTTGTTTGGATATAGAGTGAAAGTTATGTCGATTGAGCATTTAGTTGCGTCGAAGAAGGCTCTTGGGAGGCCTAAAGATATTTTGGTGGTCCAGGAGATTGAAGAGATTCTTAAGAAACGTTAGCCATAAAATTAGAGCGGAGATTTTGTGGCCAAAATCCAATCCAACAAATATTATGAATTTATTGTCCATCCCAATCAGGGAATTCCTGAAGCGCTACAGGCAATAGTGATTTCAGATGGTTCATCAGTCACCTTAGCGGATTTCCAGATTAGCGTATAATCGGTCAAATCGGATTTTTGTGATGTTGAGAAGAGCGTTCTGTTGCCTATGCGGATTTCAAAAAGAAGTTCCGGGTGACCACTTAATCCAATACTTTGAACCCGAAGAAACCCATCAACGCCACCTGCTTTTATCTGAGTTTGAAAAGGCAAAGAGCCGTCCCACCTAAAAGTCGATCGGTAAATAGGGGTCTGTGAAAAAACGTGACAACTATACCCAGCGAACGTCTCGGATTCTGAATTGTCGCTTGCAAATGCGTTCGAAGAGGTTGCCGCGATTGCAATCAAAGCGGTTAGATAAACTTTTGGTATGAACTTCGATGCTTTCATTTTCAAATCCTCACATGAGTTAACGGAATTTATTCTAGTTTAGCGACTAAAAGGGGACATAGATAGAAATAGGTTTTGGCACAGGTTGGAAAGCGGCATTGCTTCTTAGGCGAAGATGTCACTGAGTGATTGAACCATTTGTTCATACTGGGTAAATTTGCATAACAGTCAGTCTATCGTAAAAATATGGCGCTTTTCTTAATGGTAGTCCGTTCAAGGGGTGTGGCGTGCCTAACCCCGACGCAAATGGAGCATTTATGTTCAGAAACAAATACAGTTATTCAGTCATTAAATTAGTCTTCGCGCTGATCCTAACCAGTTGCGGAGCAGTCCCCACGGGTGGCGCGCGCATGGCTCGTGTCATCAACAATGGGACCGTGAATCTTTCCGTCAACGTCAGCAAT
>JANOUF010000224.1:0-2185 GCA_031416685.1 Bdellovibrionales bacterium | reverse complement strand
TGAAACGTCTGCAACAACACTAGGAAAGGACTTAGAAGGAATGAGAAGCCTCAGAGGAATGCCATTGAAGGCAAACGCGAGACAGAACAAGTTCTCGCGTATCTACGACTTGACCCTACTTGGTACGGCACTTCTCTATTTGTTTCTTAATTCTTGATCAGAATTAATTTTGAATTCCTAAAACCAGAACTTCATTGAAGCCATTAACGAGATAATCTCGAATGCCTTACTCTGCGCTGGGACTCCGCTAGCGTCGCTGTCTTTCGGAACTGAGAAGAACGTTCCTTCACCACCGATTGAAATCGTTCGCGCCAGGAAGTGGTTGTAACCAACCAATGCACCCCAATGATATGGATTGAAATCGTTCGTTACAGTTGCAACTGAAGTCTCAAGACTTGTTAAACCTAAGCGACCACCGAAATACATTCCACTCGCTTCGCCTTCGAATTGGTAAGTGAGCTCGATTCCAACAAGTGAGTAATTAAATTCGCCACCCGCACCGCCAAGGCTCGCATCACCTGGAGCAGAAAGGTAGTACGCGCCAAGTCCGATTTCACTTCCCATCTTTGCGCCGGCTGTAATTCCCCAAGCCGTACGCGAGTCGACATCGTCGTAAGTTGGAACGTGCAAACCGAACAAACCGCCGACCCAACCTTTGGAATCAAAGACTGCATCTGCCGCGGTCTGGCCGAAAGCTGTCGTTGTGATCATTGTTGAGAACATTAAAGCTACCGTTAGAAAAAAACTGCGTACCATGTTGAGAAAACCCCCTGTAATCATACAAACTCAGTCTAGGCTCTCAGATTTGTTACCCTCAAGAGGTTTCGTTTACACAGTGTCTTTGCGTCACGCACTGAGCGTAAAGACGTTGGTCTAGTCCGGACCTCAACACACCACGTGATTTCCCCTAAAAGCTTGAGCGCATAATTCCGATGAATCTCCTGAGGGATCACTCAATGAGCGGGCTTAAGACATATAAAAAAGGCGAATACCTGTTTAAAGAGGGCGAGAAAGTCACCTCTATTTTCCTGATTCAGTCTGGCTCAGTGCATGTGCAATTCAGTCGCGGAAAACAAAAGATCGAATATTACACGGCGTCTGCGAACATGATTCTTGGCGAACACGTCATGAGTGGTCAGCCAAACTATCCCGCCTCTGCACTTGCCCATTCTGAAGTTAAAGCTATCGAACTTCCAATTGAAGCTTTGAAACTTCAGCTTGAAGGTGGCTCTCAGATTTCGAAAGCACTCTTTAAAGGGATGCTTGAAAAAGTAAAACACGCGATGACGGATTTAAAAGGTGCGCGACTTGAACGTGACTCCTCGCCGTGCCCACCTGAACAAACGCCAAAAGCATTCGGCGTTCTTTATCATGCGTTCATGCACAAAGCGGAAAATAAAAACGGTAAACTTAGTTGCGACTTCCGAAACTTGAAAGTTTATGGGCAACGGATTTTCATGGAAAGCCCGAAGCGCCTCGAACAAGTTGCCAGCATCTTCGTTAAACTCAAGCACGCTGAATTTCAAATGACCAAAGATGAAAATGAACCAGATGCTAAAGAAGAAATCGGCATCTTGCATTTTAATGACATTTTGATCCTACAAGAATTCTTTGAATACTATCAGTACTATCATTTCAAGCCAGGCAAACAGGATCTTTTGAAAGCGGATGAACAAGCGATGACGGTCGTTTACTTCTTCTTAAAAGCTGCTGAAGGCGCTGAAGTGGACCGCGTCGGCATGGTTCGTCTCGATTACACTCCTGTTGTTGAAATGCTCAAGTACGAAGCCGGCCTCGAGCTTAAGGGCGATCACTTCTCTCTTCTCGAGATGAAGGGTCTTATGGCTAAGCGCCAATCAACTGACAAGGGTGTCTACGTCCAGTACGAGCATGCTGAATGGAAACGCGTCTTTCGTGTATGGACTATTCTAAGAGAACTCCAAAAGTGGAATGACACTGGCAAAATCGATATGAACGATATTTGGAAACCAGTAAAGAAGGTCGTTCACACTGGTCCAATCTGCCCAGCTTGCGAAGCAGCTTGTGACAAAGAACAGAAGTTCTGTGCAGCGTGCGGTCACAAGCTTCAGGCCGCAGCTTAGCTTTTCAATTCCATCAACCGGATTCACGCTCGGGCGTTCGACCTTTCCCTAATCGACAACTCGATTCGTTTTTGACGCGTACT
>JANOUF010000223.1:0-10731 GCA_031416685.1 Bdellovibrionales bacterium | reverse complement strand
AGCAACTTGGGGCTCTTGAGGTAAGACGACCTTTGTAGCGACTTGTGGTTGAGGCTTTGGTTTTGGCGTCGCGGCTACTGGTGTCGCCATTGAAGTAACCAGAGGCGTGGGTTTTACAATTGGCGCAACCGGCGCGGGGTGTTGTTGGATGCTTGCGTGAAACGATTCCTCATCGATATTGGCTTGCGAGCCGGGTGCTTCATGCTCATCGCCGCTTGTCTCATCGCCGGAACCTTCTGTCTCGTCTGCCGGTAGTTCGGCAGATTCGATCGTTTCACCGACAGGAATATCCGCAAGGACCACAGTGCCATCGCTTGCTTTGCCTCGTAAATTTGGAAGTTTATTCCACGGAATCAAAGTAATAATGGCAGCAACCAAACATGAAACCATAACTGCCGAGAGCGACCACCGAATTGCTTCTGGCCATGTCCGCCAGTCAATCGTTCGCGTGAATGCCGACTGGAAATTTTCGGAAGCCGAAAGTTTTTGAAAAACTTCATCCGAAATTTTAGCTTTGCCGAGCTGAGCACCGTACTCAATCCCAGCTTCGAGCGATTTTAGAGCTTCTTTGCTTTCTTTATCGTTAGCGAGAAATGCTTCAACGTCTGTCTTTCGTTCGCTATCGAGTTTGCCTGTCAGATATTCGAAGAGCATCTCTTGGCAAAGGAATGATGTGAGCTTGCGACGAAATCTTCGTGTTGGTTTTCCGTCCATCTTTTCGGGAGTCATCAGACCACTCCCCGATGCATGCCACGCTGGATTTCTCCAAGACGACGAAGCCCGCGACCTAAACGGTAGGTCGCAGTTCCCTCGGACACTTCGAATGCCTCTGCTATATCGTATTCAGTGAAACCCATGATTCGAGAGAAAATTACCGTCAGAAGTTCGTCATCGGGGGACTCTTTTTGAAAACGAACCCAAGCGGCCAAACTAACATCGTCGGGAAGCACGAATGCGTTTGAGAGCGTCATCGACATCGTTCCGCGTGAGAGACTTTTTTTGATTTTTTCGAACTGAGTTTTGCAGGTGCTAATTAAAATGCGTTTTGCATCCGTGCTTTCTTCGGCAACTCGGCTGAGTTTGCTTCGCAAGATGCCGGAGGTCTTATCTGCAATCGGAAGCGCCGCATGTTCGTCGAGAACTGCGTACAAGAAAAATAGCGCAACCGATCTGACTTGGCTTTCTGAGAGCATTTTTTTCTTTTCTTAACGGCCCGGGCACAAATTCACAAGCAGCGCATAGCGCGTGTTTGTGAACAGAACCCCTCTCGTTTAATCCGTGCAGAGCTGCTTGAGCAAATCAAGTTCGTCGAGAACTTTACCTGAACCAAGAACTACGCACGTGAGCGGGTCTTCCGCAATCGATACTGGCAAACCAGTACGCTCACGAAGAAGAATATCGAAATTCGCTAACAGCGCGCCGCCACCGGTTAACACGATTCCGTTATCAACGATGTCGGATGCAAGTTCTGGCGGAGTTTTTTCAAGCGCCGTACGAACAGCATCGACAACTTCGCTGAGTGGATCCATCAAAGCGTCGTTCACTTGCGAGCTTGTGATCTCGATGGTCTTAGGCGCACCTGCAACGAGGTCACGACCTTTGATTTCCATCACGCGCTCTTCTTCGAATGGATATGCGTTACCAATTTGAATTTTGATTTTCTCTGCGGATTGTTCACCGATGAGAAGATTAAACTGACGACGAACATAGTTAATGATCGCTTCGTCAAATTTATCGCCGGCAACTTTAATAGATTTGCAGTAGACAATACCACCGAGAGAAATCACCGCGACACCTGTCGTACCGCCGCCCATATCGACAACCATGTTGCCAGTGGGTTCAGTGATCGGAAGGCCTGCGCCAATTGCTGCCGCCATTGGTTCTTCAATCAAATAAACTTCGCGGGCGCCGGCTGATACCGCTGCTTCTTTTACCGCACGTTTTTCCACCTGCGTGATTCCGTAAGGAACGCAGATGATGATGCGAGGACGGATGAATGATTTTTTCCCGCCCATGCTTTTAGAAATGAAATATTTAAGCATTGAGCCCGTGACTTCGAAGTCAGCGATAACGCCGTCTTTGATTGGACGAATCGCAACGATTGAACCTGGCGTGCGACCCAACATTTCCTTCGCTTCTTTACCAACGGCGAGAACTCGGTTCTGCATTCCGCGATAGTTTTTCTGAACAGCAACCACGGATGGTTCGTCGAGAATGATGCCACGGCCTTTTGCATACACGAGCGTGTTTGCAGTACCGAGATCGATGGCGATGTCGTTCGTGAAGTAGTCGGAAACTTTGTCTAAAAGACCCATGCTTTCAACATTCCTGTACCTGAATTTTAAGAGTCAATACGGCACGTTAACTATTAAAAATGTGTTTGCCCAGTATTTTCTGTTCGTCTGTCCGTTGGCAATCCTGCTGCTGTGGTTTAGCCTTACTCATCATTTTACAAACGGGTGGACCAGATGAGTGCGCAAGACGCGTTTCAAACATTAAAAAACTATTTTGAGAACCGCCCAGCTGCGAGGCAAGTCATTGGGTGTCTAAAGCCCGGCGTCGAGATCGGTATTAACATTGGAGACCAGATCGACTGTGCGCTGTTTGCGAGAAATGGTCTAGTTGTCGTCGAGGAAAGAGCGGCGCAAAATCCTGATTTTATTTTTTCGATTCGCCCCGAGTCCGTTTATGTTTTGAACAACCAACCGTCTGAAGACATTCCCGATATCGCAATTGCAGTTCTCAAAGAAATGTTAGCGGCGAATATTTCTGTGCGCTTTCTGGGCAACTTCGGCGCGATCGCGAAGAACGGCTACATGGACATTTTGAAACTAGGCGGAAGTCGAGTGATGAGCTTCCTCACCCTGCACGGCATGATCGGTGTTTCAAATATTATGAGCAGTATCAAAAAGATGCGGCCGTAATTCCGAACGCTTGTTTCCAGCCTAATTCTTTTTGCACGTAATCATAGACGGAACGTTCTTGCGCTTGACGCTGAGAATCACTCCATCCCAGCTCTTCCTGCATCGCTCGACCAAGAGCCAGTACGAGACTCAAGCCATGATCTCTGAACGAGAGGAAAAGTGGCGCGCGACGGACGTAAAAAGAAATTAGATCCGTGCACATTGTGTAGCGAACCGCGTGGCGAAGTTCGGCGGCCCACAAACGTTCAGCTTCTGTTTCGGCATTGATTGAAGACATGTGTTCGAGAACGTCGGCGGCTTCTGCTCCGTGACGGTCAACGAGAATTCGCACAGCCGCTTCAGACCAACCTGATTGCTTTGCCCAGGATTTTATCTGGCGCTGGGCTTCGTTGAACTTGTCTGGGGTTGCTAGGGGATTCAGCGCGGTTTCGGTGTTGTTGTTTTTGAAACGCACTTGTTCTTCCACTGAAAAGTTTTGAAGTGCCGCTTCAACAGTTTGCTCAGCCATTCTTCGGTAGGTCGTGTATTTTCCGCCAGCAACAAACGTCACGTTTCGCGGATCCGCGTAAATTAAATGTTCGCGGCTTGTTTTACCTTCAGTTGCGGAGCCGTCGTTTACGAGTGGGCGAACACCTGCGTAGGTTGAAATAATATCTTCAGCTGTGAGATTCGCACCTGGAAAATATTCCCCAGCAACTTTGAGCAAGTAACGAACATCTTCTTCAGTTGCACGCACATCTTCAGGATTGCCCTGGAAATCGGTATCAGTAGTGCCGATGATGATCATTTCATGACGAGGAATACCGAAAACAATTCGTTTGTCTTCTGCCATAACGACCGCTTGTGAAAGCGGAAGACGATTTCGATCAAACGTAAGGTGCACGCCTTTTGAAGGCCGCAAGACTTTGTGCCAAGCACCGAGTAACGATGTTGCAACTTTGTCGGTCCAAGGACCAACAGTGCTGATGAAGTGATGCCCTTTGATCGTGAAAGTTTTTTGCGTGAACTGGTCTTTGCATTCAACGCTAGAGACTTTGCCATTGGTCATGCGGGCGCCTGTTGCTGCTGCGTGATTCACACAGAGAGCGCCGTTGTTGATTGCAGACCGGTGAGTTTCAATCGTGAGCCGATCGTCATCCATGTATGCGTCTGAATAAACAAACGAGCCCATGAGGTTTTTTGATTGAAGCTGTGGCAAGCGATCAACTGTTTCATCCGAGGTCAGTCGCTCGTGCGGCTCAGGTGCTTCGAACATAGAAAGTGCGTCGTAGAGCCACATGCCGGCGCTCATCTTCCACATTGGTACACGCGTACCTTTGTACATCGGCAAAACAAAACGTAGTGGATGAACGAGATGAGGCGCGAGTTCGAAAAGAAGCCGTCGCTCCGAGAGCGCTTCAAACACGAGATGAAATTCTAAATTTTCAAGATAACGAATGCCGCCGTGAATGAGTTTACTTGAGCGTGAGCTTGTGCCCTCTGCGAAATCTCTTGCTTCAACGAGCGCAACCTTCATTCCACGTGAAGCAGCATCTCGTGCCACTCCGGCTCCCGTGATGCCTCCGCCGATAATCACAAGATCGAAGTCTTCTCTCGACATGCGTTCGATCCAGGTGTTGCGGTCTTGGAATGAGAAACTTGGCAATTCCATTTTTAATCCTCTTGATGATTAACTCTTCGTTGTGGCGACTTCGGTAATCGAACCTTGCATAAGTGCGTGCGGAAAACTTTTAATTGCGTCTTGGATATTTGCAGTTTCAGCGAAAAGGACGCGCTGCAAATGTTTTTCGCGGCTTAAGCGAATCGCGACGTCGGCCAAACCTTGTCGGGCTTCAATCGTTTTTGCGTCGAGTGCTTCAATCCAAAGGGTTTGCGTATGTCCGCGCATAAAAAGTAGGGCTTGGCCGAGAAAAAATCCGAGGAGCTCGCCAGATTGCTTGTCACGAACGACAAAGCTCCATCCAAGTTTCAAGTAATGCTCAAGGGATTCTTTTCGCCATGGCGCGTGCCAAGATTTAAACATGCGCGCCGTAACGTCAGCTTCGATAGCCGCGAGCCTTGCTTCGCCGAACAGTAGAATTTCTTCTAGCTCCGCTGGCGTTGCAATTTGATAGGCAAGTTCTGCCATGATGCCCTCAACGGTTGTCATTGCTGTGTAGTTGTTCAATACTCACAAAATGATTTCAAACAACCCTACTCCGGTCAATGAGTTCTCCCCTACGTTCGCAGCGGAATTAAGCGCGGTGATTGAGCATGCTGCTCACGATACCAAGGGCCGGAAGATTGCGGCGTTTGACGCAGATGGGACGCTCTGGGACACGGACGCAGGCGAAAACTTCTTTGAGTATCAAATTCAGAACTGTGGTTTAGCGCTCCCACGTGATCCATGGAAACATTATCTCGATCAAAAAGCGATTGATCCTCGTCTCGGATATCTGTGGCTCGCCGCAATTAGTAAGGGCTATCCAGTTGATGTCGTTCGAAGGTGGGCCGCCGAAGCAATTGCGAGTTTGGATCCCTTCCCAGTTTTGAAATCTCAGCACAACGTCATTCGTCAGTTGCAAAAACTTGGTTTTGAAATCTACATCATAACGGCTTCTGTGAAATGGGCCGTCGAGCCGGCAGCAGCACAACTCGGAATAGATCGTATGCATGTTCTCGGTGTTGAAACTAAAGTTGTTGATGGATTAGTGACCGACACGCCCGTTTATCCAGTCACGTGGCGTGAAGGGAAAGCGGAAGCTTTGTTGAACGCTACGGGCGGTGTGCGTCCGATTTTTGCGTCGGGAAACACCGACGGTGATTTGATGTTGCTGGAGCTTGCGGAGATCCCAGTAGCGGTGTCGACGCAAAATTCTCCTGGAAAGCTATTCAATCAAGAAAATAAACTTCGAGACGAAGCTTTGAAGCGCGGTTGGCGAATGCATGCATTTCGCTCGCCGATTTTCTAAATAAGATTACTAGCGCTTTTGTTCTTTTAAGTAACCCTTAAGAATGGTGCGGCCTTCCGCAACCAGTTGACTAGAGCCTAAGCGGCCGCCGTTTGTTGCAGGACACTGTCTTTTTGCAACAGAGAAAAGTGAGTCGTCCGTAACTTGCGCGTTAAGTGCGATGTCGCAAAACTTTGCTGCTGCTTCCGCTGATTCCGCTTTGCTTTTTTGATCAAGGATAGCTGACAACATTAAACAGCCTTGAGCGTTCGACTCACAATCTTTACGAAGAACCTGAACTGCTTGTGCCTTATCGCGCTTCTTTAGTAGATATGCACCGAGGATCGAACATTCAGTCGCGCCTTGTGCCGAATTCGCACTCGCATCTGATTCGATACAGTTTCGGAAAAGCTTTTTTGCGACAAATTCAATTGTATCCGGCTGCGCCTGATAGCGAAGTGTATACGCGCAACCTCGTCCGTCGCGAACGCATTTAACTGCGTACTGACGAGCTTTCGCTGCATCCGCGTTTGTCGCTTCAGCAAACGAAGTTGATGAACTAAGACATAATGAAAGTATCAAACCCAACCACACCATGCCGGATTAAAGAAGCAATACCGCTGCCGCTTAATAGCGATTACGCAGCGGTATCCCTGTCGAAGTTATGGACACATGTTAGGAAGGGCTAGCAATTGTTACGTGGGTTTATTTCGGGAAGCCCGATAGGTGCTCATGTACAATCTTCCACTCTGTGCCTTCCAAGCGAAAGCATGAGGTGCCCCTGCCTCTTCCTTCTGTGTGAACACCTTCAATCAAACCTGCCCAATGAAATGTATAGATACAGACAGCACCAGTATCAGACTCACTTATCCATTGCTCGCCTGAAATTGAATAGATCTCTTCGCGAATGGTCGACCAAGTTTTTTCAAATGCTTTACGCGTCTCTGCTATTCCAACATTCGTTCCGCTTGAAAACCAAAACGTACAGTCGTCAGAAATAAATGGCTGAACTCTGCCGAAATCGTGTTTGTTAATTTCGACTTTGTATTTTTCGAAAAGCTCGCGAGCAGACATTTGACCCTTCACCTCGACCCTAACAATTCAGCGGCGCCGCTGAATTAACCGCGGCCGATAATCGCTTCTAATTCTGAAATTTCTTTTGGGCACTTGGCGGTCATGTTTTCGCAACCGTCTTTGGTGACGACGATGTTGTCTTCGATGCGGATGCCGATTCCCCGAAGTTCTGCTGGTGCAGATTTGTCGTCGATTGGGATGTAGAGGCCGGGCTCAACTGTGAAGCTCATGCCTTCTTCGATCTGGCGTGATTCATTTTTTAAAAGATAAGAGCCAGCATCATGCACATCAAGACCTAACCAGTGACCAACGCCGTGCGGGTAATACTTCTTGTAATCGAGATTCTCGATAATTTTCTTTTTATCGCCAGACAAAAGTTTGAGATCAAGCATCGTATCGACAAGCATCTCAACGGTTCGCTCCTGAAGCTTGTTGAATGCAAAGCCGGGCTTAATCATCTTCAAGATTTCTTTGTTCGCAGTGAGCACCGCTTCGTAAACGCGCTTCTGAGTATCGGTGAATTTGCCATTCACTGGATAGGTACGCGTGATGTCGCCAGTGTAGAAGTCTTTTTCCGCTCCCGCATCGATCAAAAGTAGATCGCCGTCTTTGGTGTTTTGATCATTGAACGTGTAGTGAAGCGTGCAAGCATTTGCGCCTGTTGCAACGATTGTTCCGTAGCCCTCACGGCCAGCGCCACGCTTAAAGGCTTCGTAAATAAACAAGCCGTGGAGTTCACGCTCGTTCATACCTGGGCGAGTTGCTTTCATTACGGCAACATGTGCCTCGGCTGAAATTTCGCACGCTTTGCGCATGATTTTTTTCTCAGCTTCCGATTTTCGTAAGCGCATTTCCCCGATAAGTTCATTCGGATCACGCACTGGCGCATTGTATTGGCCGCGAGCCGATAAACGTCTTTCCTCTAGCAATTTTAGGAAACGCGTATCGAATGATGGATCAATGTTGAAACGATAAAAAATATTGTCAGCACCTTTAATCAGCTCAACCAATTTTTGGTCAAAATCGTCAATCAAGTACGCTTGGTCCATCCCGAAGTTCGCCGTAACACCGTCTGGGCCGTAGCGGAAGCCGTCCCATGTTTCGCGAACGAGATCTTTTTTGCGCACGAACAAAACGGATTCAGGCTTCTGCCCTGGACGAAAGACAAAAACAGATTCCTGCTCTTCCCAACCAGTGAGGTAGAACAAATTGCTGTCTTGGCGATAAGTGTGATGAACGTCGTTGTTGCGAAGCATGTCGGGATGCGAAGGCAAAATGAAAATTGAACCTTGCGCTTGGCGCGCAAGTTCTGAACGACGATCTTTGAACATTTGCATACCGAACTGTGGGCGACGCATTTTCAATTTCCTTTAGCTGCACGGCCACATTGTGGCCTCTCATTTTTTAAAAGCCGTATTCATCCGCAAGTTTTTTAAGTGTATCTCGAGAAGCCTTGGAGCCCGCTTCCATCATCAGCCTGCGGCCGCTGAGGTCGGTCATCCCGTTTTCCCCGGTGTTGACGTTAATAATTAAGTTTACACCCGGGATTTGCTTTCTGGAAGCTTGTCTCCGGGCCTCTGACCAAAGAATGTATTCGGCATAGTGCTCTTCCATTAGCTGCGCATTAAAGAGTTCCCCGCCGAGCACGTTCACAAATATCACAAGGTTAGCGCCCCGCGCGCGTAGATAGGTTGCTGCATCCTCGACCGCAAATGGTGCTGCCATCCACCCGTCTGAATCAACGAAGCTTGGAGGATAAGCGACACAACCCTTAAGGCCGTCTTTGAAATGACCGTTTTTCCACCACGCGAGTTTGTCGGTCTTCACGTTGTAAGTTGGGCAAGCAAACTCGACGCGAGCTTTATCGATCTTCGCTGAAGCAAATGCGGTATTGAGAAATGAGTTTAATTTCGATGCCTTCTCCGGTTGGATTGCTTTGCTAATTAGGCCGCTTCCCGGAATGTCATCGTCCGTGAGCTTAAATGCCTTCCACTCAACTTCATTCGCCTGCCCTTGAACTGCATAAAGTCCCGCCATGATCGCGCCCCACTCGAGGCCCACGATATTGTGAACGCGAATCTTTGAATGCCCGATTTCTTTTAGAACACCGATGTGCGCGTAAGTTTTCAATCCACCAGGCCCAAGAATAATTCCAACTTTTGGAAGTTCTTTACCGTCGAAGACATCAGGAAGTGGTGTCGAAGGAACATTTGGCGGCGGAGGCGCTTCGGGAACTCGAGACGTTCCGGTCGAATACGGAGGCGGAGGCTGCGTCGTTCGTTTCGCTTCTCGATTAGCTTCACGATTATCGTCGCGAACTTCATCACGAGTTTTGATTGTCGAACATGAGACAAGTAAAAGTGAAGCGCTAACGAGAAGTTTTACGAGCGTAGATGAAGAACTCTTTATTGCCATCCGAACCTTCAATGGAACTTGAAAAATAACTCTCTACAATTAGTCCCAAATCTTTGCAGAGTTTCGTGATCGTTGCCTCGACACCAACAAAGAGTTTTTCATCTTTGACGATGCCGTTCTTACCTAGATTCTCCCGACCAACCTCAAATTGAGGTTTTACGAGAGCTAGCAGCCGACCCGAATCATTTAAATAAGCGATGATTTCCGAGAGCACAAGGCGAAGCGAAATAAACGAGACGTCGGCGACAATCAAATCAAACTTCTGCCCTGCGGTATGGCTTAGAAGCTCCGCTTTTGCGAGTTCGCGGACGTTGATGCCTTCTAGGCTAACCACGCGTGCGTCGGCTTTGAGCTTTTGGGATAGTTGCCCATGCCCGACGTCGACACCAATGACCTTTTGAACACCTGCTTGAAGCAAGCAATCCGTAAAACCGCCGGTTGATTGCCCGACATCCAGAGCGATGAAACCTTTAGGATCAAGGCCGATTTGCTTGAGTGCACCGTAAAGTTTTATTCCGCCGCGTGAAACGAACTCAGGTGAATCTGACTTTGCGATTTCAAGTAGAATTTCATCTGAGATATCTTCGCTTGGCTTTTTGATTTGCGATTTGCCTGAAGCTTTGATTGCGAACACGCGACCGGCTTCGATCATCTCTTGTGCTTGATTGCGTGAACTGACAAGGCCACGCTCAACTAGTGCGCGATCAGCTCGCATCGTCTGGCGCCCATTTGTAGGGTCTCGAGAGAGCTTGCTTTTGCTTCGCTAGTATTTCAGGCGAAACATTTTTGAGTAATGATTTAAACTGCTTCTGACTTAAAATGTGAAAGTGCCCGGTACTCGCTACTGCCGTTTGCCCGTTCGTGAGTACAAGCTTTGATTTGATCACAACGTTTTTGTTCACGATGCCATCAACCCAAGTGTCAATAAAGTGATCCTCATAGAGAGGCACCATCTGCAAAAATTCATATTCAAGTTTCGCAGCGACAACTGGATAGCAGTTTGCCCATCCGCATGAACCCATTGCTTCATCAAGTATGTAAGCGCTTGCTCCACCGTGAGCGTGATGAGGTGGACCATCTGCACCGTCACCAAACCAAATTTTTCCAACTAAATGATTATCTGAAGTTCGGTGGAAAAGTCGTAAGCGAAGTCTGCCTTCATTTGCGATTCCACTTGCGAGGGTGCGGCCAGACGCAATTAAAAACGGAAGCTCAATTGGCTGCCAATCTTTTTCAGGTTGAACAGGTGGCGGCGTTTTCATCGCAGGCGCATCCGATTAAAGCGCGCGAGTTCGCGAAGTGATTCCGCTTTGTTCCCCCACGATTCAATCGAAGCCAAGCAGCGCTCAGTTAAATCGTGAAGGTGAGCTTTTGTTTGTTCGACACCT
>JANOUF010000222.1:0-5745 GCA_031416685.1 Bdellovibrionales bacterium | reverse complement strand
TTTTTCGATGCGCTTTTTGATGCGAGTGGATTTTACTGGGCTTAAGCGGTCGATGAAGAGCTTTCCGTCCAAGTGATCCATCTCGTGCTGCAAGCAGATCGCAAGAAGCCCATCAGTCTTGATGATGATCTCTTCGCCTTTTTCGTTGAGGCCTTTTACTTCCACGTAATCAGCACGATCCACGTCTTCAAAGAAAGTCGGAACACTCAAACAACCCTCTTCATAGACGGTCTTGCCACGTGAATTGATGATCTCAGGATTAAAAAGAATGATTGGTTGCTCAATTGCTTTTTCAAGTTCGGTCATGTTCGCCAGGTCGTAACGACCCTCTTCATCACGAGGTCGCGTATCGAGAACGATTAAACGGATCGCTTCACCAACTTGAGTCGCTGCTAAACCGATGCCGCTTGA
Organism: Bdellovibrionales bacterium; assembly: GCA_031416685.1. Classification (GTDB taxonomy): domain Bacteria; phylum Bdellovibrionota; class Bdellovibrionia; order Bdellovibrionales; family JAMPXM01; genus JANOUF01. The sequence goes on along the minus strand of JANOUF010000222.1, from coordinate 5,334 downwards.
GTCATACATTGTCTCAAGCATGTTTTGCGCAAGTAATGCCAACTCTGGAGTGACTTTTTCCACCTTCACGCCCTTTTTGCGAAGGCGCGGATCGGGATAAGTGAGAATTTCAAGAATCATAAAAACAGCTCCGGATCGGGGGTCTTGCTTACTCTATTTTAGCAAATAACGTGGCGTATCACTATCGCAAAATCCGCCCTAAATCACAGGAAAATCGAGCCTCGTCGGGCTTTTTTGGGCCTGTTTTTTAGCTATTTTTTGAGTTTTAAGAGGAAGATCGTCGATACGGCCATCATCCCTAGATTCGGAAGCCATGCCGCTAAGATCGGAGGCAAAGCTCCGTGCTGCCCGAGGGTGAGGCCGGAGCTATAGGCCGACCAATAGACAAACGCCAAACCGATGCAAATTCCGACGTTAAACGCGGTTCCGCCCGAGCGTTGGCGACTTACAGAAAACGGAATTCCAATAAACGACATCACAAACGCGGCAAATGCGAAACCGAACTTTGAGTGATAGTCGACCTCGTACCTGAGCGTATCGAGACCAGCTTCCTTATTTCTTTCAATAAATTTTTTCAGTTCCGCCAAGCTCAACATGTCGGAAGGTTGCGAAGTCGATTGCAGATCGGCAACGTCTTGACCCATCGTGATTGTTTTTGCCGTAAATTCTTGGGTCATCGGAATATTTGTCTCTTGCTCGAAAACCGTGACACTCCCTTTGGAGAGTTCCCACTGATCGCCCTTCATCGTCACAGCACTCGCCGTAATCATTTGAATCAAATGCCACGCACTATCGAAGTAGTACATGGTGAGCCCCTCTGCGAGAGCTTTCTCCGGCTGAAGTGTTTTGATGTTGAAGAGAATATTATTCGCACGATACCAAATACGATTTGTTTTTACGGTTGAGTACAAGTGCGGCTGCTTACGAATCTCGACGTAATAAAGATAATTTTTCTTCTGAGTGACAACCGGCAAAACGCGATCTCCGAGCCAAAAACTGAGGCCCGAAATAAAAACAACAAAAGCCAAAATCGGCGTACTCACTCGCGCAAGCGACATCCCACTTGAAAAAAGTGCTACGAGTTCGTTGTTTTTGTTGAGCGTATTCAGAGTGAACACGGTTCCAAGAAGACACGAAACTGGAATCATCAAATAGATAACCCCAGGAGCATAGTAGCCATAATATTGGAGAATCAAATCGCTACTTGCCTCGAACCGATTCATATTCGACATGAAATCGACCGCGATAAAAAGCGTCACAAAAACGATTAGGCCGCCCGCGAAAAAGGATAAGAATAGGCGGGCAATGTATCGGTCGATCAACTGGATGAACATGAGGCTCCAATGGTGCCTCTGGATGGTAGCCTCTGAATCTCGTTATCGTCAAAGCGCCGGGCCGACACTTCTTGACTCGATTAAGTAAAAATCGTTAAATCTTTTCATGGCCTTACGCGTCTTACTCGCTGATGAAAGCACGACGATAAAAAAAGTCATGCAGCTCGCTCTCCAAGACTTCGCAGTCGAGGTTAAGGCAGTTCAATCGGGTACTGACGTTGCCGAAGTCGCACGCAGCTTTAAGCCTGACATTGTCTTTATCGACGTTCTACTTCCAAAGAAAAATGGATACGAAGCAAGCGCCGAAGTGAAGGGTGATAAATCTTTGAACTCGCTCCCCGTCGTTTTGATGTGGAGCTCATTCATGGATATCGACGAGACCGCTTTTGATAAATCCAGAGCAAACGGTCGTCTCGAGAAGCCTTTCGACGTGGAATCGCTCCGAAGCATTGTTAAAGAACTCGTTCCGAAGACACAAACGCAGCGTCTTGCGCATTTTCTGCAGTTCCCTGCTGACTTCGTTGAGCCGGTAGAAAAAGAAGAAAAACTAAAACGCGAAAAGAATGTCGGAGCTGGTCCAATGGGAGCCGTGATTCCGCAAATGCCATCCCTAAAACCCACAGCTCCGCCGCCGCCGGCAATGTCCATGCAGCCCGAGACAAATCCAGCGGCGTCCTCTAACTGGAACATGGATAATTTCGAACCGTTGCCAGATGTGATGAGCCACTTCAAAGATGAAACTGAAAATGAACCGATGAAGTTTGCAAAACTGGGCGGACCAAAAGCCGTGCCTCAAAGCAGACCCCAAGACGCAAAAGGCCCTGACGATGCGGATCCATGGGCACATCAGGATCTGAACAGATTCAAACTCGATATTCCTGAAGGTGACGTCGACAAAGACGAAATCTCAATCGTTTTCGACATGAATGAGCCGGAGCCAAAGGGCGAAGATTTCTTGTTGAAGCGTCCACCAGAGACAACTGATTTTCCAGACGACGTCACTGGTGAAATCGATCCAATGGACCACACCCAACATCAAATTCAACCCATCGGAAAAATCAAAGACGTTGATGGCGGAATGATTTCGCAGTTCGATCCGATTGCTGACGAGCTACCTATGAGTTTGTCGCTTGAAGATACGCCTGAAGCACACCCGAGCCCGAGTATGTCTTCAGGCTTTATTGAATACTCAACTTCTGATATCCCAACGCCACCGCAAATGAATGCCGATGAGCTTGAACGAGTCATTCGCGCACAAAGTCGCGAAGTCATCGAAGCCGTTGTTCAGCGAGTGGTTCCAGAGATCGCGCGCGAGCTGATTAAAAAAGAAATTGATCGGCTCATGGGCGAGTCCGCACGATCAGGTGAACGATAAGGTGATTTTTTATGACATTGATGGATCTCATCCACGCCGCTTTAAAAGAGGATATGCCCCACGGCGACTTCACAACTGACAGCCTCGCTCTCGCCCCTCGCTTCGGGCAAGCCCGCTTAATTGCAAAAGATGATTTAGTTTTATCGGGCACAGCTCCATTTGAAGAAACTGTGCTTGTGCTTGATCCAACTGCACGCGTGCAATGGTATTTCAAAGAAGGCGACTTCGTTCTAAAAAAACAGGTGATCTGCAATATCACCGGTGATCTCGTACAAGTTTTAAAAGCTGAGCGCGTAGCCCTTAATTTTCTTGGACACTTATCGGGTATTGCATCGCTGACTCGTAAGTTTGTCAGCCAAGTCGAAAAAACTCGAACGCGAATTCTCGATACACGTAAAACTTTACCGGCATTTCGTGAACTCGAAAAACGTGCTGTCGCACATGGTGGCGGTCACAATCATCGCTTTTCGCTCAGTGATGCAATTTTGATTAAAGACAATCACATCGCGCTTGCTGGCGGCTTAGTAAAAGCGGTCGATCGCGTTCGCGAACATTGCAAAGCTGCAATTGAGGTTGAATGCTCAACGCTGGATGAAGTCAAAGAAGCCGTACGACTAAAAGTTGAGCGGATTCTCCTCGATAACATGACGAACGATATGATGAAGGCGGCTCTCGATTTGATTCCAGTTTCGATCGAATCCGAAGCGAGCGGAAATATGACAATAGATCGTGTGAAATCGGTAGCCGAGATCGGCGTTGATTTCATCAGCGTCGGTGCGCTCACGCACTCTGCGCCGAATGCAGACGTCTCTCTTCTCTTTGACTGGCAGAGCACCGAGCAAGCGCCAATATGAATAACCAAATCGCATTGTGGACAAAAGAGTGGGCGGATCGCTCGGGCCTTGAGTGTTGGTACGCAGAAGAAATTGAAAGTACAAATTCCGTCGCCAAAACAGAAGTCGGCATTGGCGGAAGGTCTCACCTTGCGCCAATGCTTTTCGTAGCTGCTCATCAATCCGCAGGACGCGGTCGCGGTACGAACACCTGGACAAACACCGATGGCGCGCTTCTGTCGTCTTGGAGTTTTCACACACAAAAATCCCCACAACCGATTTTTGCACCGCTCGCGGGACTCGCCGTTTACCGCGCCTGCATCAAAGTGTGGCCGCAATTAAAGTGGAGCATGAAAGCGCCAAACGACATTTACATCGGTGATAAAAAAGTAGCAGGTTTACTTGTCGAAACAGTCCAAGCAGGCGAAGAACGTCGCGCGATTATCGGAATCGGATTCAATGGGTTTTCTGCTCCCGCTGAAGTTTTGACAGCGATGAGCCTCGCGGAAGCCCTTGGCGGAAAAGACAAACTGACTCACGCCGATTGGCAGCGCTTCCTGCAACGCACGCTTGTCGAATTTATCTCAACCGTCAGTGCGGGGCAGAATCAAAGCTTGCTTGCCAATGATGCCAAGGATATTCAAGAGGCGCTAAACCGACGCCCGAACCTCGAGAGCAAAATCGAAAAAGTGGGTCCTGGTGGCGAACTTCACACGGCTTCAGGCAAAATTAACTGGCAAGATTTGTAAGCGGAGAATGACATGGCACTCACCTACACTCCTGACGCCGAAATCGGCTCGACTTGTCCTGATTTCAAACTCCCTGGAATTGACGGTCGCACTTATCAAAAAACGGATGAAAAATCTGATTTTAAAAATTTTAAAGCCCTACTCGTAATGTTCATCTGCAATCATTGTCCATACGTAAAGGCAATTGAAGAACGTTTGATTTCACTCGCACGCGAAGTGAACTTAAAAGGAGTCGAGGTCGTTGCGATTTCCTCAAACGATGCTGACAACTACCCCGACGATTCATTTGCTAATTTGCAGAAGCGTGCTCGCGAAAAAAACTATCCGTTTCCCTATCTTTACGATGAGTCGCAGAAGATAGCGAAAGCCTTCGGTGCCGTCTGCACGCCGGATTTTTTCCTTTACGATTCACATTACAAACTCAGCTATCGTGGACGGCTCGATGATTCATGGAAAGACCCAATGGAGGTCACACGCGAAGAGCTAAAAGACGCGATGATTGCGTTAGTCGAAGGGCGAAAACCTTCGAGCGAACAACGCCCTTCTATGGGCTGCAATATTAAGTGGAAAAAATAGGATGAAGGTTACCTTCGCTATTCTCGTCTCTACGATTATCGGAATGGTTTTGTTTGTGTTACTCAGGCTTGGTGCATTCAAAGACGTACATGTTACGGAAATGGAAGCAGGGCCGTTTTTCCAAGTTTATCAAAAGCACTTAGGTCCATATCACTTGATCGTTCCAAAAATGGAGGAGATCGAAGTCTGGCTTAAAAAGAACCAGTTCGATTGCCCAATGACCTTTGGCGAATACATTGATGATCCTAAGCAAGTGGATGAGGACCGTTTGCAAAGCTTTGCTGGATGTATCGTTCCAAAAGATATGTCGCACGAAAAAATGTCCGGAAAAATGCCCGAACATTTTCTTTTCCGAGAACTTCCTCGCCGGAATTACGTGACGGCAACCTTTCAATGCGCACAATCAATTGCGACCTACAAAGTGTATCCAACAGCGTTTCGTTTTTTTGAGGAGCGCAAGAACAAAA
>JANOUF010000221.1:0-4725 GCA_031416685.1 Bdellovibrionales bacterium | reverse complement strand
CAGGAATAGTGATTAGGGTAGAGTGCTATAAGTTTTCATCGCTTGAGATACTTAACAATAAGATGTCCCACCTGATGGTGCCAGTAAAGACTGGCCACGACTGTCATGTTCCCATTTCGCAGACGGACCGACTTGAATGGTTGAACGCTCGGCCTGATTCAGAGCTAGAGCAGGCAGTAGGCAAAGCGCTACGTCGTTCTATTTTCAAAGTTTCCGTATGCCGGAGAACGAGGGAAAAATTAGATTCGAATCTGTATTAACGCGGAGCTAGACCAAAAGGTAACAAGTACCTTTTAGTCTTGGGTGTCGCCGGGGAGGAGTTTCTGCGGTAGATTTGAAAATTCACTTACAGAATTATTCTTGTAGCGGATGCGCCATACGCGATCAAAAACTTCTTTTGGCCAACCGCCAGGTTTAACGACGCCAAATGCTTTAGCAAGTTTTGGAATTTCATCATTTGTCCAAGCAATCAAAACTGATTTTCCGTTGAACGCTTCAGAGGTGAGAATTTCTTTTGCGACTTGCTTGAACTGCGCCGACGTAAATTTAATGATCGGTGTTTGTCCGTAATGTTTTGCAAGGGGCTCTACCGTTTCGATCGAACGAACGGAACCTTTTCTCCTAACTGGAGACGCCGCATAGATAGCCTCCGGTGGACCAAACTCACAAAAGCGTTTGTCGTTCGTAAAAATTTTTGGCAAAGCAGTAGCGCGTTCAAAACCTCTCGGGGAAAGGTGATCACCCCGATCGTCGGGTGGTTTTTCCGCGTGACGAATTATTAAGACTTCCGCAGGTGCAGCGGAAGCGACCGGCGACAAACCAATCGGCGAAAATTTAATTAGAGCAGCAAGTATCCACAGCATGCTGTTGACTACCTCGCGATAGTTTCAATTTTAATATCGGAATAATAGTAGTTCAAAATTTGGTGGTAGCTGCGTCCGTATCCACTGACTAGAACGCGAGCTCCCCATTGATTCATGCCAACACCATGACCAAAGCCGCGACCGCGAATCTCAATTTTTCCGCTCTTCGATGCAAGCGTAAACCAATTACTACGTAAACCTACAGCGTGCGCAAAATCTAATCCAGAAACGGCTTGGCGTGTGCCATCGTTGAAACGAACCGATAAACCCTTCACGCGGCCGTGAGTGTAGTGTTCCGTAATTGAAAGAGACGCAATTCCTTGAGTGCCTTTGATCAAATCTTTTGCTTTCAAGCTCTGTTGTAAATCGCGAAGTGTTTTCGAAACTGTCCAGTGACTGATGGATACTGCGCCATCAGGATACGGCTCTGGTTTTCCTAAACAATAGGGATGAAAAACTCCCCATACGTTTTCAGCATTCTCAGTGTGTCCTCCGCTATCAGCAGAGAAGTACGCTTTTATGACATTTCCTTTGTACGTCATCACTTCATTCGCGGTCAGCTCAACTGCACGATCAGACGACTCTTGTCCGTGAATGCCGAGGTAAGCTTGGTACATCACTGTATCGTCGAGTTGTGCACCTGCATCTTCGGCGATGATGTTTTTATCTGAAGCCGCAACATTCGTTGCTAACTCATAACGGAAATAAGTTCGCGCCGCGACCGCTTGAACTTTAAGGGCTTCAAATGGCCAGCTAGCTGGCATCTCTGCTGGAACAACACCTTTTAGATATTGTGTTTCACTTACGACGTTGATCACCGTTAAATACGCTGGCCGATTCGTAACACGTACGCGCTTGATAAAAAACTTTCCAGGATAACGAATAACTTTGCTTTCATAACCGACACGAACAAGTTGTGCTGGCTCTGTACATTTAATCCACATCGCATAAGGAAGGGTGGATGCCGTGAAGCGAAGAAGCTTTCCACTTGTCACGACTTGATCCGCATGCCGAGAATTTTTTGAAGTGTCGTCTTCGGCTTTGTATGCGCTGCAGGTACCAGACGTCTTTAGCGTAACGCGGTCCCAAACTTTGTCAGCGCCCGCAGGAGCATTCCACTTTTCATTGTTGTGCGGAAATATTTTAACGCGAACTTCGCTCGGTGCACCTTTGGTTGCGCTCGAATATTCCGAGACGTAAGGGATTTCGCCACGCGAACTTTCCTGAACCGGCAAGTAATGTGAACCTAACTCACCTGGTGTCGCAGCTGCGTTGAGTGCGGCCAATAAAACGGGAATAAGTGTCAGCAACATATCTTCACCTCACGAGCTGCCACCTTAGCGACCCATGACGTGCAATGTCCAGAGCCTCCTAATAAAAAGAAGCATGGCAGCAAGTGTTCTGATTTGTTGGATATTCGACTACTGTGTCGCTTGATTTTGGAGGCGATCTAAATGGAAAACGCGAACAGCGTTATCGTGGAATACAGCCTGCCAATGCTCGGGTGGAATCGCTTTTTTGTAGATGTTTAAGTAGTCGCTGATACTCACGAGGGGCCAATCGGTCCCGAACATCATTTTTTTCGGATTCTCGAGATAGCGGAAGATCCACGAAATCGGCTTCACCATCAACTCATCGATAGTAGCTGCCTCTTTTTGCGAAAGATCGCCAATGAGAAACGCCGAGCATTCAAGATAAACGTTCGGATTTTTGTACGCCACTTCGGCCGCCGATTGCCACCATGGGTTTCCGCAATGAGCGATGACGAAATTCACTTTACGATAATCGACAGCGATCTCATCAATGGTCAGCGGGTCTGCGTACTTCACCTTTCCATCCGCTGTAAGAGTGTCGCCGGTGTGAAAAACAACTGGGACATCGTACTTCTCAGCTAAGCGGTAAACAGCAAGGTAGTTTGGATGATTTGCCCACTGAAATTCGTAACCGAGATAAACTTTGATGCAATTAAAAGTTTTTGCTTTAAGTCCTTGTTCAAGCTTCTCGAGATTTGGTTTTGCGCTTAAACCGGCACATTGGATTACCCCGTACTGGCTTAAACTTTCAGTCGGGTCCGCGTCCTTTCCAAGATGCGAAACTCCGCCCACGACGCCAGCCTTTTTCATTTCTAGAAGCCAATGCTCTTTTGTGTCTTGGCCACCGTAATCAGTGGCGCTGCCTGAGAATCGTGTGTGCATGTGAGTGTCGATGACTTTAAGAGGAGACGATGTCGGATATTGTGCCGTCGCCAGCTTCGTTTTGAGCTCGCGTTCACGTTTGTCGTTCGTGGAACATGCCGAAAGAAAAGAGCAGAGAAGAAGTAAGTTAACGGCCCAAAAAACACTCGTAACCACACGTAACATAATGCCTGCCTCGCTTGGTTCATATGATCACGAAGCGCGATTAGCAGTCAAACGAACGAGTCGAAAGTCTTTGCGCATTGTCGGCGAACAATACGCCTGCTAAATTCCCCGAGATGCCGAGACTTAAAGTTCAAACTGAAAGCTATCCGATAGCGACACCGTTTACGATCGCGCGCGGTTCAAAGACCGAGGCACGCGTGGTCGTCGTTGAACTTTCAGGTGAACTTTCAGGCGAACTTTCACGCGATATTAAAATCGGCAGAGGCGAGTGCGTGCCTTATCCACGCTATGGCGAATCGGTTGAATCGGTAATGACTGCTATTGAAGGCATTCGCTCAAAAATTGAGGCGGGTGCAACACGTGAACAGTTGCAATCGCTTCTTCCCGCGGGTGCAGCAAGAAACGCAATTGATTGTGCTTACTGGGATCTCGAAGCAAAAATACGTAATCAACCTGCGTTCAAAACAGCAGGCCTAACTGGGTTGAAGTCGCTCACGACCGCTTACACCATAAGCTTAGGCGAACTTGAAGTGATGGTTGAAGCAACGAAGAAGGTCGCACACCGGCCGATTCTTAAAATTAAGTTAGGCGCAAAAGATGGCGACATTGAGCGAATCCATGCAATTCGAAAAGCTGCACCGAATTCAGTCTTGATTGCAGACGCGAACGAAGGTTGGACCGAAGAGAATCTCGAACAAAATCTATTGGCGTGTAAGGCTGCCAACTTTAGTTTGATTGAACAACCACTGCCTGCAAAAAATGATGAACTACTCCGAAAGATAAAACGTGCTGTTCCGGTTTGCGCAGACGAATCCGTTCACGGGCTCGAAAGCGTTGATCGACTTGTCGGGCTTTATGATTTCATTAACGTGAAGTTGGACAAAACTGGCGGGCTAACAGAGGCTCTTGAGCTCTGCAAACGCGCGCGAGCAAAAAAGTTGGGTTTAATGGTGGGTTGTATGGTCGGGACATCACTAGCGATGGCACCTGCCACCTTGATTGCACAAGATGCGGAGTTTGTCGACTTAGATGGGCCACTTCTCCTAAGTCGCGATCGCGAGAACGGTTTACGCTTTGAGGGAAGCACGCTCTTTCCTCCCGAAGCATCGCTATGGGGTTGATGTGATCACGCTATTCTTACGGACTTTTCAAACTCTACTTCGGCAATTCGGAAGAAAAAAACTGACTGCGATGTCAGACGTAACGGTTGAGGTGTACCGAGTTTGGCCAATCGACATTGATATTTTCCGGCATATGAACAACGCGAAATACCTCAACTACATGGAAGCAGCTCGATGGGGAATTACGTTTCGCTCAGGATTTTTGAATCTCGTGATAAAACGCGGCTGGATGTTTCCGATTCGTACAGCACACGTTGAATATTACCGCGAGCTCAAAATGTTTCAAAAATTTGAGATCCGCACTCAGTTCGTTCGTTGTGAAAAGAAATGGTTTTACATCGTCCAGCGATTCTACTCGAAGGATAAAGAGGTGGCGCGCGG
>JANOUF010000220.1:0-2360 GCA_031416685.1 Bdellovibrionales bacterium | reverse complement strand
TCTTCTTGATTTTGTGCTACAACTTCACAATAAACATCTTCAGGACATAGCCGCCAATATTTGCCTTGAATATCTTTGATCATTAAATTTCCGAAGTCATTTTCTCCCACGACTTCAACTGGCTCGATACCAACCCAGCCCCATGATTCTTTTATTTCTTTAATGATGCTCATTTTTTTACTCATAACGTACCTGAAAATTTAATTCGACTCTGACTCCGTTTATGCCAGCGAGAAGATAGGTTGGGGTTCATGATGAAACCCACTCTTTAACTTGCGCTAGATGCTCAGATGCACCAAGGGCAGCTTTCGGTAATACGAAAGCTTGTGCATTATCGATAAATAGATAAAGGTTGTTTTCATCTTCAAGATGGCAGAGGAAGGAGGGCCATGGGTAATGGGCCTTACCATAAGTGCCCTCGGCACTAAGGCCGTCAGGATCAAGCGCAACCGTTTGCTCGGATAGGAACCAGCTTGCGGGAGAAAGCATTGTTTTTCGATAGATTCGCTGTTTGTAAATAGCGCCAGCGATCATAAGCACAACGCCGATACAGAAGGCGATGACCACAACCGAAAGATCGTAGGTCATCTCAGGGTACTTACGGTACATGGCTGCGTATGCGGCAAACGCAATTCCAAGTGGAACCCAAATAAATAGGTTCGAGAAAAAGAGCTTCGTATTGGCTCCCGATAACTGCGAAAGGCGTCGATCAACGACCCTGTGAAGGGCAATGAAGTCGGTTCTAGAAAGAGTGAATGAGCAGCGCATCAGAAGTTAGCCTTGTGAGCTCCAACGCTTAGGCTGAGGGAATTGGTGTCGCAGAGTGAAGCGAAGCGCCGCAGTACCATGTCCCACTCAAGCCTTTTGTTAAATAAATTCGACTCTGGCCCCAATTATCCCTACGCAGCCTTTTGCGCAGGTCCGGTTGATTGTTGGGTTAAAAATCATGTGACTATTCCTTGAATTCAATAGAAAGTGCCTTTGCTCCAGGAAATGACTTTTCAGTGTAAACACGAAAGCGCTCAAACACTGATTGTAGTTCCTTCACAACATCGTCGCCGAGCCCATAGACTGAATCAGTCATGTCTTTGAGAATTATGACCGTCGCTCTGTCTAACCCACCCTCTGGGCCTTGCTCTGAAACACGCCGTTGCATTGCCTCATGACGCACGTTTCTTTCCTCAAGCGCACCTATCAACGTGTTGAACTGGTGACCAGCAAGCATGACTTCGTTAAGGAGCTGCGCCCCGTCGCCCTTCAACATAAATGTGAGCGAGGGGAAGTTAATACACGGGTACTTAGCGTGAACCGTAAATGGTGGCAGCATCAGATGGCGATCTGGATCTTCACGCTTCGGATCTAGCACCTGTTTCTTAATGTTTTTAGCGGCATTGAGCTGAACCGCAATCGCAAATTGTGCGGTTTTTGCTGCGGCCAAATTTGCTTCGCTTTCTTTTTTGTCTGTGTACCTTCGCTGAAAAAGAAAAGCCAAATAGGCACCAAGAAAAGTACCGGATAGCGCCGAGACGGAAGTTTGCCAGTTGTCCTGGAGGAACCTTGCTATCCAATCCAGCAACGATACAATTTCAGTGGGCATTGGGAGTTCTAACTTTTGAATTCACCGGCGCTGCGCAGCTTCACCGCGCAGCGTCCGATGGAATGATGGGTTGGGCCGCACTAGCTTCGGCTTCACGAATACGTTGTTCGCTTGCCTTAGCAATTGCCTCCATGCCTGCCTTGACCTCAGTTGTCTCACGCTCAAGTAGCATCTCGAATCCCTTTGGATACTTGGTACGAACAAGAGCTTGCGTTACCCGGACAAAGAACGGTGGGTTCTTCATGAGGAGTTTTGTGACTGCAAATAGGCGAACAAGATCGTCATGCGCTTGAGTAAGGAACGGCTTAACTTGAACGCATCGATCGCGAGTTCGCCGCGCGTTTTCCAGGTAGTCACTCTCGGAGATGGTCTTTGAGATAATGGCATCACGAATCTGGCCATATGCCCGATCTATGGTGGCCAACGATTCGTTTAATTTCCTGAGACCTACATTCAACGAAGCCATCTCGTTAATGAGATCGATATTCGTCAATCCGATCATTGGTTCCGTATCGATCTGGTACTGGTGGAAGACGTTCATATATATTGGATGATTGCCGGAAGTCAATCGATTGTCGGTGAACACACCGATGCAATCGCTTGCTATGTAGAGATTGTCACCTGTGGTGTTCAGGCAATCATTGAAATAGTGTTGGAGACGAACCAGGGATGTATGGTTCTTTTCTTTCCGGTCGTACACCTTCTTCATTGCGTCACCGAAGCGGACAAACAAATACGCGAAAAACGCGCCAGCGAAGGCTCC
>JANOUF010000219.1:0-20014 GCA_031416685.1 Bdellovibrionales bacterium | reverse complement strand
CTGGTGCATTATTTATCTAATAGAAATAAAAAAAGGAGCCCGCAAGGCTCCTTTTTTTATGCGCGTGCGCTACCATTTGGAGCCTGGCGCCTTTAGCGGGTGGCGGGGATTTCGAGGCGGGTGCCGATGTTGATGCGGGTGCGGCGGCTGAGTTTGTTGTGTGACGCGAGTTGCGTGAGGCTCACGCGGTATCGCTTCGCGATTTGCATGAGCGTGTCGCCTCTGCGTACGACGTGGACCTTGCGGCCAGCGCTCGCCGTTTTTGCACGAATAGTTTTGTTTTCGGAACGGGCTAAGTGCCCGCGAGCATTTCTATTAACTGAGGCGCGTTCTGCACGAGCTAAATCGCGGCGCGGGCTTGCCGCTCTACTTTCGCGCCTCGAAAGGCCCGCCATCGACTCCCCCGGTACTTTCAGCCTTTTCCCCGCGATGATTCGTGCGCCGGCGCGCATGCCGTTCATCTTGCGAATAAGCCGGGTCGAAGTTCTGAACTTACGCGCGATACTTGCGAGGGTATCGCCGCGACGAATTTTATAAACTGTGTACTCTTCTTCGCCCGTCGAAAGTTTTGCGAGAGCTTGTTGCAACGCTGGACCTGGAGTGACCATCGCAACTGTTGCTGACTGAAGAGCTTTCGTTTGATCCGAGCCATCCGGAACTCGAAGAGTCAACTTGCCGCCTTTTTCAAGAGCGATCCCGCGTTTATAAGCAGGGTTCAAGGCTTGAAGTTCAGCTGGATCAATTTGCATTTCTTCGGCCATTTTCTTTAGATCAACCGAATGCGCAAGCTCGATTTCTTGGAACTTCAGCGGCTGCATGTACTCGACATTTGCAAAGCCATACTTCTCCGGATCTTTTGCGATCATCCGTGCTGCCAAAAATTTTGGAACGTAATTCACAGTCTCTTGCGGGAGACGGCGCGCCTGAGTCATTTCCCAGAAATCGCGAGTGTGATAGCGCTTCACGACGTTCTTAATTCTGTTTTCACCGACGTTGTACGAAGCAATCGCCAAGTACCAAACGTTGAACATTGAATAGAGCGTTTTGAAATATTCCGCCGCCGCATGAGTCGCTTTCACGAAATCGCGCCGCTCATCAATGTACGAGTCGATACGAAGGCTGTATCGGCGGCCCGTACCACGGATAAATTGCCAATAACCAACTGCACTCGCTGAACTATGCGCGGTCGCAGAAAATCCTGATTCAATAAGTGCAATGTAGACGAGATCTTCTGGCAAACCATGCTCACGCAAAATTGCCTTCATCATCGGAAGGTATTTTCCCGAGCGCGAAAGATAGCGTTCCATGTGAGGACGACCGCGGCCTTGGAAATAATCGACCCACTGAAGAACCAACCGGTTTACTTCATGCGGGATCTTCTTCAAATCCTCGCCTGAATCCGTGAGATCGTTTTCTGTACCGGGGCCTTCATTTACCAAGGACTCAACCGGTTGCTCAACGGCTGCAGCTTGCGGGTTCGCAATGTCCTGTTTCTGGCTCGAAACTTTGTTGGTGGTAGCGCATGCACTCAGGAAAAGAGCTGGCAGCATGAGCAAGGCAATAGAACGCAATGGTCGGAGCATCAAGTCCCCCAAAAAGTGCAGGTGAATTCACGAAGATGTCAGGTTTTTAGAATACACGAGAAGCAGGTCGGTGCAGAAATGAAACCGGGAAAACCTAGACCAAGAAACAGATTAATTTAACGAGGCTGCGACGTCGCTGAGGGCGAAGTCGCCTAGGCGCCGGCGCCTCGCTCGCCTACGGCGAAGTCGCCGACATTTGCCATATTGGATCTTTAATTTCGATTTTGCCTTTTGCGAGCGTTCGATAAATCAAAACGTTCCGTAAAATCGCTTTCACGTAAAAGCTGGTTTCATCCCATGGCAATTCGTCAAACCAAAGCTCATCATCAGGACTTGAACTCCGAGAGAGGGCAATGTCCTTCAAACTTGGGCGAGATTTAATCCAACGCTCAACACGGTGAGGTCCAGCGTTATACGAAGCAAGACCCAGCGGAACGCTGTTATTCCACTTTTTCATCACTTTCGCGAGATAGTACGTGCCCATTTTAATGTTTCGATCTGGCACCCACATATCTTCAGGAATCAAAATATTGCCCATCTTAAGATCACCGGCGATCTCTTTTGCAGTCGGTCCGATAATTTGCATCAAGCCATACGCATTGCTCGTACTTTGCGCGCGAATGTTAAAAGAGCTTTCTTGTTTCATGAGAGACAAGATGAGATCCGGTTCTAACTTTCGTGAAGCCGCCTCGGCATCAATCGCTGCCTGAAATTCTCGAGGAAAAGAGACCGATAAGAATGGCTCTTTTCTCAATTCAGTATTTTTATCCCAGGCTTCGTTAATCATTCTAACTGCGTCTGGGTAGCTGAAAGCTGCAGCAAGAAGTTGTGAGCGAAGTGCACGCTCTTCAGGCTTCGAAGGCTTAGGAATTTGATTTAACTCAGATTGCGCTTCGTCGTACCACCCGCCTTCGATCAAAGTTTTTGCTCGCGCGTACGCAGCACGCTCACTCTTCGTCAGCCACATCTGACCTTGAACTTTAGCAACAGGTTCTTTCGGCCAATCAAGAGAGCCATCACCCGTTTCAATTCGAGCGCGCAAACCGTAATAACTAAATGGATACTTCTCCATCAAAGCTTGCGCCGCTTGCTTTGAGCGTACGTTGTCTTTCACTTTTTGAAGACTGCGCCACAACCAATGGCGGGCACTGACCTCGAGGTTTTCTAGCTTTGGAAGTGCTAGCAACCGTTCAAATGCTGAAATCGCGCTCTGATAATTTTTTGCTCGATACTCAAGTAATCCGATTCGGAGCAAAGCTTCGCGAGACTCAGCAGTACCTCCGTGTTTAGCGACAAGAGTCTGATACAGCTCGCGGGCGGCTGAAAAATTATCGGTGTGAAGTGCCGCTTCGGCCGCTAGCGCATATGTTTTTGTTGAACGAGCACTGTCTGACATTGTCTTTAGCGAGCTTTGCGCCAAGCGAAAGGCGTCTGAGTACAAACCTTTGTTGTAACCAACGCGCGCCCATTCCGCGACTCGGTCAGAATCAGCCTTCATCATTTCACGAACGATTTTCTCTCGAAGCGGAATGAATTGCTCTTCAGCCTTTTCACCGAGCGGAAGATAAACTTCCTGCACACGATCTGTGGCCCATTTTGCGCGGGCACTCCCTGGGAATCGCGTAATGATTTGAATTGAGTCTTCCACGGCTGGAACCAAATCACCCGATTTTAATGAGGCCGTGATGCGTGCGACTAACTCGTTTTCTTCTTGGGATGCTTCAAGATCAGAAGCTGGCGGCGGTGTTGGCGATGCTTTTGCCATATCCGCAAATTTACTTTTGCCCATGAGTGTTGAATCGATTGCAACCAACCGGCCTCGTACTTCATCAGAATCAGTAAGATTCAAACTACGATTAAAATACTCACGAGATTCTTCGAGACGTTGTTGCAAAAATGCGAGCTCGCCGGCCAATCGCCACAAGCGCGCCTTTTGCTTTTCATCCATCCACTCAGACGTATCCTCGAGTCGCTCGATTGATTCCGCGGCTCGTGCGCGATTCGTTTTAAGATCACTTTCTAAGAAGGTAAGCCGTGCCTCAACGATTCTTGTGCGAAGACGTGAAGTTTGCGATCCATTGTTCGACTTTGCCTGGCCCTCTGCGGCCTGCACTGCGGGTAACAACCGCGAATTATCTTTTTTCTCAGCAAAGAGAAGGTTCGCGCACTCAAGTTCCTGAACTGAAACCCAAGCGGCGAGATTAGGAGCTACTTTGCGAGCTTGACCGGCAGAAGTTGTGCAAAGTTTGTAATCGCCGGCGAGTCGCGCTTTTTTCATCGTAGCTAAAGCTTTTGCCGCTGCACTTCCCTTCACTTGCACTTTCGGATCAAATACGGAGCGACCGGTCGCCAGTGAATCCGTGCTCGAAATTTTTAGAGATTCGAGGCGCGAATGAGCCGTGAAGGAAAAAAGTAAAATTGCGACAAATACCGTTTTAATGACGAGGCAGTTCATAGACTTCATATCCTGGCACAGCCGCGACGCGGGTTAAATTCTTTTTGAGTCCTTCTGGCATAGGTCCAAACTTCATCTCCTCATGTGGACCCCAAAAGATATGTGTGGCTTTCAAACGACGACCCGCAGCTCGCCAATCGTCGTGCCCACCCATCAAAGTTTCCAGATCTGAAGTCTGCACCCGTGTATTAATTCCGTGAGACCAGTTATGGCCCTCGTAGCCTAAAACTCGTACGCGACCCATGTATGCAAGTGCATGGTCGTGCACTGGAGCCGCTGCAAAGATTGCCGTGATCGGAACATTTCTTGTGACACCTTTTGCTTTGGCAACGGCTTCAAGTGAAATAACTGACGGCGCCTTCGAAGCGCTATCGAGTGTTCGGATGACCATCGATGCTCCAGATGAGAAAAGCAGGATAGCGAGTGCCACTTCAATGAAGCGCGCCTTTGGCGGCAGCGCTTGGATGACGATGTTTGCAGCGCCAAGAATAAATATGTACGGCCAAATTAAAATTTTAATGTTGTCCCACTCCCAAGGGGCAAGCATCAGATTCATGAAAAGTGCAAAAAGAAAAATCGCAGCGACATACTCTTTAAGAATATCTTTTTTACGAAGGAAGTAGAGCCCGACCGGAACGGCCACAGCAAAAAGTAGCCATGGACCAAAATTAAACATCATGAAATTAAGAAAGCCTTCGTTTTGCACCATCCAGCCTGCGCGCCAATGAGCGATTTGCGCTTTCTGAAAAAAGCTTGTCGAGTACAAAGTAAAAAGTGTTCCGAGTGGGATGGCCCACAAGAGAAGAACAAAGCTTCGCTTAACTGCTGGGCGAGATAAGTAAATCAAGGCGAGTACTGCGATCATTACACTCAAGATAAGAAATGCGTGCAAGTGAAACAGTGCGAGCGATCCCCAGAGCGCACCAAAGATTTGCAGCTGAAGCTTAGTTGGAGTTAATTCTCCTCGAAAAACGCGCCGAGCGAACTGCAAAAGCACGATTCCGGCAGGAATCGCAAAGAGAATTCCTCGCTGAGTGATGAAGACTGTGAGGAAAATGTTTTTCCACGCAAGCGCATTCTCGGCTGCAATATTTGGCGGAAAACCGTGAAGCATTTCGTATCCAAGAAGACCGCCATTAAGAAAAAATCCACCGATTGCAATCCATCCGCCCCAAGCTCGAAGTGCAATGAAACTCATTGCGAACGCAACGATGCCAGTTATGAATAAATGGCCTGGAGTGTACGTGCCGATGGACTCCCAAAGAGAGTTGTAGAGATCCATCCCTAGTGGATAGCGAAGATAGTCGGCCGCAAAACTGGGATTCAGTGGAGGGAATTGAGTGCCCCCCGCAAAGTAGCGAATGTAATTGATGTGCAGAGGCAGATCGCCGAAATTGTTAAGCGATAACGTTTTCCATTGCCCGTCGCTAAAATAGAACATCCATGCGAAGTGCTTGTAGGCGGCGAAGCTCAAGAAAAGCAAAAGCGCGAGCTCGATGTAACCTGAAACGCTGTTCTTTACAGGTTGTAACGAGAAATCCTCTAAGCCCACTCGCAGCTTTTTATACGACAGCCTTGCAAACGCAGCTCCGATAAGAAGACTAAGTGTTGAGGACCAAGGGGCAAGCCCTCCGGTCAAAATTGCAAACGAGTACGCAAGAAGTGTCGAGACCATGATGTGGATTAGGATAAAGAAAATCATTTCGCACCCACTACGACTCCTGCGCCTTTCATAAATCGCGAGAAACGTTCTTCAGCAAAATACGCAAATCCTGATCCGTATGCATCGCGCATGTGAAATGGAATGCGAAGATACTTACGAGTTAGCGAGCCTTCAAGCTTCGCTTGGTCTGCGCCATCTATGAGAATGACTTCACCTAGGCCATCGTTATGCGTGAGTTGTCCGTATTGAACTGAGCTATATGTGCTGAGCAACCACGGCAACGGCCAAGTATCGCGAATGAAGACTTGGATTTTCATCGTTGCGTCTTCGGGAAATTCTGCAACTCGCTTTGCAATTGTCTCGGTGAGAATGTTCACGTCGTTCGTGCTTTGCACGTAAACGTATTTTTCTTTTGGATCGTGATATTTTTTGAAGTTGAGTTCCAAACTTTTGCTCAACGAAAAAATGATTGAAGCAAGCGCGAGACCTTTTAAAGCCGTTCTTAAGCTTGAGTTCGGGAACTCAACGAGTAAAAACCCGAGTGCAATTGCGAGCGGCCAAAATCCGATAACACACCACGGAGTTTTGTACGGGATGATCGAGTACGCGAGCCAAATTCCGAACCCAACGGCGGAATAAAGGCGCATGTAAAAGGATCCCCACAAACTTGCAATAACTGTTGTTAGAAGTGCAAGTAGCAGCGGCCACTCGTAAATCCACAAGACTTGAACCCAATAGAAGAATGGTTTCTCGTGGCCGGTGTGTCCTGTTCCGGTCTTTGTCCAGAACGCAAACGCAGTGAACATGTCGGAGATGCCCTGGAGGTCGAGGAAAAATCCGGAGAAGAGAGCGAGTGTTGCGAAAATTCCGACGGCTCCGGACAAAGCCCATGTTTTTAGGCTTTTAGTGTTTTGACGCAAACCTTCACCATTTGGAGCCTGGCGCCTTTTGGAATTGGAGGGGATGGATTCGGGGAAGCGGAGTTTTTTTGGGAGCAACTTGTTGACGAGTTTGATGGCGGCGAGGGCGATGAGCCAGCAGCCGAGGAAGATGAAGAAGGTTTCTTTGGTGGAGAAGGAGCCGAAGATGCCGACGACCATCAAGTGAATGCCGCGAGAATTTTTCTCTGAGTGCCACTTCAAAAATCCGTAACTGAACACGACTTGAAACAAGATCAACATTGTTTCGTGAATCGCGTAGCGGCCATAAAAAACAAAAGCAGGACTCACCGCCAACACGGCCGCAGCCCAATAAGCTGCGCGACCAATGTACCTTGCATGAATTGCTGTGACGTAAACAATTGCACTCGCTAATAAAGCGGTCGCAATCCGAAATGTGAGAATGCCTCGGCCCATTAAAATTTCGGCGAGCTGAAGATAATAGAAATAAAGCGGTCCATGATAGTTCGACGGGTCGTAGTTAAAAAAACCAAGCGACCACGTTTGCATGACGAAATGACCGTTAATGCCCTCGTCAAAGTGCGGCGCTTTCCAGTCGAGGAAAGCAAAGCGCAACACAGCAGCGAAAAGCACCAATAGCTTTATTAAGAGATTGTTCACTTTCACAAGTTATATCATGATGCAGACACCATGAGCGTGTCACCGATTTCTCTCTCTCTCGTAATTCCGGCGTACAATGAGGAGCGAAGGCTTCCGGCATCGCTGCGTGACATCCAATCTTTTTTCAAACAACTGCCTGAGGGCCTTGAAATCCTTGTGATCGTCGAGAAATCGACCGATCGAACGGTTGAAGCCGCGCAGAAGGCGATTTACGGCGATGCCCGATTTCAAATTATCGATAATCAAGTCCATAGAGGAAAAGGATTTGCCGTAAAAAGTGGCATGATGAGAGCAAAAGGCAACATCGTCATTTTTATGGACGCTGACCTCTCGACCCCCCTCGCTGAAGTTTTCGCATTTGTTCAACACTTCGCGGAAAATCCAAATACGGATGTCATCATCGGCAGTCGCGCAGAGGCAAAAAGTCATATCATCAAGAAGCAATCGTGGCTTCGTAGAAATATGGGCCGCACGTTCAACAAATTTGTAAAAGCGACGGCACTTAGCGCACTTCCGCCAGGAATTGCGGATACCCAATGCGGATTCAAAGCGTTTCGCGGGAAAGCATGCAAAGAAATTTTTAAGAGACAAAAAACCGATGGTTTTGCATTCGACGTCGAAATTTTGATGCTAGCAACAACGCTCGGCTTCAAAATCGACGTGCTCCCGGTGAAATGGGTAAATTCAGAAGATTCAAAAGTGCGAATTTTAATCGACCCGCTTAAGATGCTTTGGGACCTATTTCGGATCCGTCGCCTTGTTCGGCGCTCAATCCAAGAGCAACCGCCTTCTCCAGAACTTCGCGCATCTCGCTAAGATATTTTTTTACTAATGCTGGCTCGCGCAGATTTCGCGCGACTTCTTCTGGCGCAAAACTGATCGCCTGGAATGTTTCCATTAACCGCTTAACAGGTTCACTTAGTTCACGGCGCACACTTGGTGGCGCTCTCAGCATAAGTTTATCGAGCTCAACGTTTGCACCACCTTGGCCAGAAACTTCGCCGAGCACGAAGTAAACTGTGTTCGTCACCTCAACGCCGACTCCACGCCAATCGGCTGCTGTAACTCGCTCATCGATTTTACGAAAACGCGCTTGAAGTCTACGACTGAGATCGCGCTTTCGCTGACCCCACCCAAGTTCGACTTGCGCTCTCCAAAGTAGAGTTGCGAAAACACCAAGTAATGCGACTATGAATCCGGTTGTTTGCTGCGTACGAGTGGCAGGAGTGTAACCTTCGAAATCAAGTTCGATCTGTGGGTCCTGTGTTTTCAAAAGTTCCTTCGAAGGTTTCTCGCCAAGGCGTTGATTGGCTGCAGAACCCGCGGCACCAGAGCCTTTCATTGCGCGTACTTGTAGCGTGTCGGTTGTGAGCTGAACATATTTTCCTTGAGCCGGATCAAAATAACTCACGCTCAAAGGTGGAATTGAAATATCGCCTTCTCTTTGCGGTATAATCAGCAAAGTAAAATCGCGATAGCTCGTGCCCGTACGGAAAAACTTTGAATCGTTTTGAATTTCGTAAAGCTCAAGCCCCTCAGGGAGTTTTATCTCTGGAAGATCGAGACGTTTTGCATTGCCGCGTCCCTCGAAGCGAAGTTTCAGCGCGAATGGCTGACCCACGACAACGTTTGGATCTTCGACCTTCGCTTGAACTTGGAATTGCCCAACTGCACCCGAGAAATCCATCGGTCGCCCTTGCTCCGGCAATGGCTTGACCGTAACTTTCACAGGCTGCGAACTTTTCGTATATTTGCGATACTCGCCGCCACCCATAGGATCGAGAATGTCTGAGACCGTACAACGAACTTTGTATTCATCAATCGTACTTGTTCCATGTTTGATTGGGAAAAGTGCGAAGGTTGCAAGAAGTGCTCGGCGGTATGGGATTCCGTTAATAACTTCTTGTTGCCAGTTGAGTTGGGTTGCAATTTCGATGTCTTCTTTCCAGAACCCGCGAAGGGCTGGATATTTTAAAGTATCAAGATCACGGATATTCGCTCGCGTGTAGAGATACCAACTCGCTGTCACTTGCTCGTCTTGATAAACGGTTTGCTTATCCACTTCAACTTGCACAAAGAATGCATCATTCGGATTTATCGGCTGAGTGCGAAAACCGCCGGCGCCGCCTGGCATTTGCATCATCTGTTGCTGACGCTTTAAAAGTTGCTCAAACAGACTGTCTTCATCTGCAAACATATCTTGAAAACCCGGTGGCAGTTGCGGCTGAGCTCCGGGGATTTGACCTCGCCCGCCTCGGCGCGAATTTCCAGCGCCGGGTTGTTGACCAAGATTTGCGGCGCCCTTTTTTACCTGGACGGTAACTGAACGGGTGTTGTACCGGCGACCACCGACATCCACCGACGCTGGGCCAATTGTCAGCTGCCCTTCACGCTTAGGTTGTAAAACATAGTTAAACGAGCGAGTGACGCGAAACTGATATTCAGGGCCACTTGGGCCGATCACGATGTTCGATTGTGAACTTGCACTCGGCCATTCTTTAACGATTTGAAAGTCGCGAAAATCTGGAACGCGTGGATCTGACATGTCGTACTCTTCGGTCGCAGAAACGACGATCGAATATGTCAGGACATCATCCGGATCTAAAACCTCACGATCGATTTCTGCCGTAACTGTGACCTCAGCCATTGCAGGCTGAGTCCAACTAAAGACAGAAAACAAAATAGTGAAAATTAAAAGTAAGCGCGCGTTCATATCACCAATCTTTATCTCTCGGAGAATCCTTTGAGCCTTCGCGCTGAAATTTTGCGCGAATCTGTTCTTCCTGTCGCTCTAACTCATCTAAAATATTTTCGACGTCTTTCTTGCTTAAGTCCTCGCTCTTAAATGGCTTCGGCTGTTTCTTTTGATCTTGTTTTGGGCCTTGATTCGGCTGGGGTTGTTGCTGATCACCTTGGCCTTCGCCCTCTTGCGGATCTTGTTGCGGCTCGCCTTGTCCGCCACCTTGGTTTTGTTTGGTCAGCAACTCAATATTGGTTTTTACTTCTTTTGAGTCAGGCTTAATTTCTAGCGCCATTTGGTAAATGGCGACCGCCTCATCTACTTTTTTCGACTCTGCTTGAGATGCCGCTGCTTGAAACAACGACTGAAAGCGCGTCTCAGAATTTGGTTCTGCGAATTTCGCCGCGGTCATCGATTCCTTGTAGGCCTTCTCGTATTCTTTGTTCTCGAAAAACGTTCGGCCGAGGTTGTAATGAACCTCCGGGCTAAACGGCAAATCACTTAGCGCCCCAACAAATGCGTTGTACGAATCGCCCAAGCGCTCGTCCGTGTAGCTCTTAACACCGCGATTGTTGCTTTGAATGCCGCGCAAATCAAAACCGTGAGCTGTTGCAGAAAAAATCAGAATGAAAAGAACAAAAACAGTTCTCATCGTTCTTGTACCTCAAAGCGACCTCTCCAAATTCGGCCATCGCCTTTTCTCTCGCCTAAGAAAATTTCAAAGAGTGCGAGCAATAGACCGATCAACAAAAAGATTTGATATTTCTCATCAAAACTTGTCTGCATATCAGAATCAAAGTCTGCTTTTTCTAATTTATCCAGGTCGTCTTTAATCAAGCGTGCTTCTTTGCCACCGAAAGTTAAGTTGTAGAAGCTTCCTTTACCTGTCTGCGCAAGTTCGCGAAGGACGGTGCCTTTGGTTTTCGTGATCACTTCTTTGTGCTGCTTATCGCGCTTAGTCCCAACGATATAACCCCGTTCATCACGAAGTGGAATTGTACCGCCTGCTTCGGTTCCGACAGACATAGCAAACACTCGGATTCCATCATCGACCACAGTCTTTGCGTCTTCCATCAAGCCTTGTTCCTGGTGCTCACCGTCGGAAACAAGTAGGATTGCTCGAGTGACCTTGGCACCTTCGTCAGGATCAATTCCACCGCGATCAAATGCAGCTTTAGCTTCTCTCAACGCTTTACGAATGTCGGTTCCTTGTGTTTCAACCGACTGTACTGAAAGTGAATCGATAAACATCTTTAGCGACGATTTATCGGTCGTCAGAGGCGAAACCAAAACTGAACTTCCGGCGAATGCAACTAAGCCAACTTTATCGCCGCTTAAAAGTGTCAGGAGACGCGCAACTTCTGCTTTAGCAACTTGCATGCGACTTGGACGAATATCTTCCGCGAGCATACTCGTTGAAACGTCGAACGCAATTACGAGCTCAATGCCCTCGCTCTTAATTTTTTGTTGGCTCTGACCCATTTGCGGCCTTGCCCAAGCTAGAATGAAAAACGTAAGTGCAAGTAGACGTAAGAAAAGTTTCAACTTTCGTCTTGGAAATGAAAATGATGCGGTCAAAACAGGAGTTACTTTTGCGCCTAGGTTTTTCTTTAACCGCGCGCGAGCATTTCTTTCAGACCAGAGCCAAAGTCCGACGAGGAGAGGCACCAACCAAAGGTAGCTTAAAATTTCAGGTTGAGCGAAACGAAAGTTCACGGCGCTCTCCTAAAAACGGTTAAGCTTGCGACTTGCGCGAATAACCAAATTAAGACGGCCCACTTAAGCCACTCAGGATAGAGTTCAGCGTACTTCGTATAGGAATTTACATCGATCTTACTTTTTTCGAGTTTATCGATGCTCGCGAAGACGCCTTTGAGAGCGTCTGCCGTTTCTGCGCGCCAATATTTTCCGCCCGTTTCGTTTGCAAGTTTGCCGAGAAGTTCATCGTTAACTGTTGAATGAATCGGAACGTAGCGTTTTGTTTTACGGCCAAAGGCATCGACAGTTTCCTGTGGGAGCTGCGCCTCACCGTCGCGACCAGCGCCGATTGTGTAAACTTTAATTCCGTAGCCTTTCGCCATCTCTAGCGCCGTATCAGGATCGATTGTGCCGCTGTTGTTCTCACCGTCCGTAAGGAGTACGACAACGCGAGATTTTGCAACCGAATCGCGAAGACGTGCGACACCGTTTGCGAGCGCAACACCGATGGCTGTTCCCATCTTCACATTTCGAGAAATCTTTACTGCCTTCAGACTGTCTTGAAGCATCTTATGATCGAGCGTTAGAGGTACACGCGTGTAAGCTTCGCCGGAAAACACAACGAGGCCCACGCGATCAGCAGGTCGCATCTCGATAAATTGTTTAATCATCAGTTTGCAGGCTTCCATGCGGTTTTCAGGTCGCATGTCTTCAATAAGCATTGAATCGGAGACGTCGAGCACCATCATGATGTCGATGCCTTCGACGTTTCGCTTTACTTTTGTGTCGGATTTCTGAGGGCGCGCCAGAGCCACGATTGCGAGCGCGAGACCTACAGTTGTCAGTGCAATAGGAAGCCAGCGAAGTTGTGCGCGCAGACTTGGTGATACTTGTTTTAAATATTTTAGTGAGCTGTACGTGAGCGTCGGACGTTTACGGCGACGTTGCATAAAATCCCAGATCAACACGCCAATGAGCGGAAGAAAAAGTGCGAATGCTATAGGTGCAGCCCAAGTCATCATGCGCTCTTTTTCTCCTTTCTAAAATTATGAATGCGATCTGCAACTTTGCGGCAGAGATCCAAAATTTGCGCGGCATCAACTACAGTTAGGCGCGCTGAAGCTGCGCGACCCTTTTCAAGTTCGCGAAGTGTCAGTCGTAAATCTTTATCGATATGTTTTGAAAGGACCTTTTCTTTTCGTCGAAGTTCTTTAGAAACTGCGCCCGTGCGCCATTCATGCGCAGGGATCACAAACTCGCGAGTTAAAAACCAGCGAAACGCACGTTCAAGTTCAGAAATAAATTTTTCCGCAGTTTCCGGTGTCCATGCAGTAGTTGCTTGGTAGGTCCGGGTTAGCGTACGCATTTCTTTATTGAGAAGTTGATAGGGCGACAATGCAGAGCCGTGAAGTGAAAGTTCGCGAAGTAAGCGGCGGCGCTGCGCAGATTTCTGAAAAGCATTCAGTAGAATCAGACCGATAAGGGCCACGACCGCAGCTAAAACGAACCAAACATAAGTCGGCAGCAAAAGTCCCACTGGTTGTGATGGCAAATAGGGTTTCCCCTCAGGGTTTTGCATGGGATCGATTACGGAACTAACAGAAAACTTCACGTTATTCAGTGCTACGCGAAGGGTTCCATCGGTAAGAACGACTCCTTTAATCTCACCATCACCAACTTTATACGAAGTGACTGTGAAAATTCCTTTATTCGGCTCAAGCGATTGCGTCTCAAGGATTTTTAGCGAAAATTTTTCTTCTTTACGTAGTTCTAAGCGAAGTTGATCTGGTTTTAAGTTAGCCGAGTCGCCTTCGCAAACGAGCACGATTTTCTCGCCCACGGTAATTGGACGATCAAGCGGCCCCCCCGCGACACCGCCAACTGTAGGGTTATTCGCGGTGCAGCTCCAGTTACCGTCGACCGAAGGAGAAGTCGTATCGGCTGTTGCAAGTGCTTCCTTCTTTTGAGCCATTATCTTGCCCCCTTGCCTGCAGCTTTGGCGCGGAAGTAAGTGATGACTGGCTGAACGAAATCTTTGTCAGTCATAATATCAATGCGAGCAACACCGGATTTCTTAAGTTCGCGATCGCGTTCGATGCGAACTGCGGCCACGTGCTTTTCGTAATCGTCTCGGAAACTTGCTGAACCTGTATCGACGGTTAAGATATCACCCGTCTCAGGATCTTGCATGTCAACTAAACCTAAATTCGGTAATTGTGATTCTGCTGGGTCATTGACGATGCACGCAATGGTTTCGTGCTTTCGCGCCATCATACGAAGGCCTGCTGAGAATGGAGCTTCTTCAATGAAGTCGCTAAACACAAAAACGTTTGCGCGTTTCTTTAAAATCCCCTGCATGTATTCAAGCGCAACGGGGATGTTCGTACCTTGCGATTTTGGCTTGTGATAGTACAAGTCGCGTAAAATTCGTTGAATGTGGCCTCGGCCTTTTTTCGGCGGAACGAAATGCTCGATCTGATCTGAGAAAAGTAAGAGGCCAACGTAGTCGTTATTTTTTGCAGCAGCAAAACCAAGTAATGCCGCTAAGTGCGTGACGACTTCGCCTTTGAAATTGTCTTTTGAACCAAAATTCAAAGAACCCGACACATCAACTGCAAGCATAAGAGTGAGTTCGCGTTCTTCGTCGAATTTTTTGATAAAAGTTTTGCCAGTTCGAGCAGTGACGGGCCAAGAAATTGTGCGAACATCGTCGCCTGCGACATACTCGCGGAATTCGGCAAACGTCATCCCCTGCCCTCGGAATGCCGAGTGGTATTGACCAGCAAAGAGTGAGTTCACGAGCTTTCGAGTCGCAATCTCAAGCAGCTTGACCTTCTTGGCTATCTCAGGAGGCAGCCCGCCGGCCATATGGTTTACGGAACCTCAACTTGATTGAGAATTTCTTTAACAACGTTTTCAGCTTTGATCTCTTCGGCCTCTGCTTCAAAGGTCAGAATCAAACGATGACGAAGAACATTGTATGCGATTGCTTTTATGTCTTCTGCCGTCACGTAACCACGGCCGCGCAAGAACGCATGCGCTTTCCCTGCACGAATTAAGTTGATCGTTGCTCTTGGGCTTGCGCCAACGCGAATCAATTGCTCGATTGAAGACAGTCCGTATTTCGCAGGCTCACGAGTCGCCATCACAAGTTCAACGATGTAATTGCGAAGCTTTTCGTCGACATATATTTCACTCACGCAATTACGAGCTCGCATCAATTCTTCTCGAGAAATGACGGCGTCGATCACTGGCTGCTTGTCTTGACCCATACGATTCATGATTTCAAGTTCATCTGCTTTCGTCGGATAAGTAACGATCACTTTAAACATGAAGCGATCACGCTGTGCTTCAGGAAGTGGATAGGTTCCCTCTTGCTCAAGTGGGTTTTGTGTCGCGAGCACAAGGAAAGGTGGATCGAGTTTATAAGTTTGCTCTCCGATGGTGACTTGTTTCTCTGCCATCGCCTCTAAAAGAGCGGATTGCACTTTCGCAGGAGCACGGTTGATCTCATCGGCCAAAACAATGTTCGAAAAGATCGGACCTTTCTTCGGAGAAAAGTCGCCCGATTTTGGATTGAACACCATCGTTCCGATTAAATCCGATGGAAGAAGATCGGGTGTGAATTGGATTCGCTGAAACTGTAAGCTGATCGACTTCGAAACACTGGCGATCGTTAAAGTTTTCGCTAAACCTGGAACACCTTCGAGAAGCACGTGGCCGCCTGTGAGCAACCCCATCAAAATGCTTTCAACCATTTCTGTTTGGCCGACGACCGCTTTCGAAATTTCTTTCATCATGCGATCAACGAATTGCGATTCTTGTTTTATCTGCGCATTAAGCGCGACGACATCGATCTGAGACACGTCTAGGACCCCCGTAAGAACATAATCAACCATTGGGTAAGAACTTATCTATTTTCATTTGTCATCACGCGGGTTTCAATGCTTTTCTGGTCTCGTATGGCTGACACAAAACCTGCAATGAAAGTTTGGATCTACTTAAGCGTCATGTCGCTTGCGATCATGTATGCAGGACTAAAGCTTGGGGATCGCCATGGTTTACTCGCCGGATTTCTGATTGCGCTCGCTGTAAACGCTTTGGTGTACTTCTTTTCTGAGTTGCGCCTCAGCAGTCGTTTCCGTTCGGAGCTACTCGAGGGTCAAGATCCATGGGGAATGCTCTCGACTGTTACTTCGCTTTCGCAAAAAGTGCGAATTCCAATTCCAAAACTTTACTTAATCGATGTCGCGACGCCCATTACGCTTTCGTATGGAATGTCAGACGGTCAGTACGCGATTTCGGTTAGCGAAGGTCTAGTTCGCGAGTTCACAAAAGAAGAAATTGAAGCCGTCATTTCTCTTGAGATCGCCCGCTTAAGTCGGCAAGACACAGCTCTTTCGACGGCAGCTGCAGCATTAACTGCGGTGTTCGGAACGTTCGCTCGTGCAGTCGATAATTATTTGTTACTCGGAATTCTTCGCTCACGCCAAAGCGTTAAGTCGCAGCCGACGACAAAGCTGTTTTTCCCGATTATCGCTCTTTTGGGACGCCTAATGATTCGGCGCAAAGATTATTTTGCAGCTGATGCGCTTGCGGCTTCGCTCATTCAAGACCCGCAGCGCATTGCAAATGTCCTATGGAAACTTCACTCGTTTCAGAACACGATGCCTTTTGAAATTAAATCGAGTGATGTGTCGCTATTTGTCGTAAGTCCGCTCGAGCGCTATGAATGGTTCCGCAAATTTCAACCGCAACCGCCTGTGGAACGTCGCATAAAGCTGTTGTTGGGATATTACCCTATTTGAAGCTTTGACTTGGGGCTCATGCACTTGCCAAATCCAGAAGACACCACATCTTTTTGTAGATCCAGTCGTATAGGTGCGTTTAATGCTCGAGGGGAAT
Source organism: Bdellovibrionales bacterium (assembly GCA_031416685.1). GTDB lineage: Bacteria > Bdellovibrionota > Bdellovibrionia > Bdellovibrionales > JAMPXM01 > JANOUF01. The sequence goes on along the minus strand of JANOUF010000219.1, from coordinate 3,411 downwards.
TTTAATGGAACAGGCTCAAAGTCCGGCTCAACAAATCGAAGCTTCATTTTCTACTCTTACGCTTTCGCTTGGTACACAAGCGGCAATGGCAATGGGAGTTGTTGCGAGCCCAATGACCGGAAAAATTGATATTGATCGCGACACCGCTCGCTTCAACATCGACATGCTTCGCACTTTGCGCGACAAAACCAAAGGCAATCTGACGACCGAAGAAGATAAACTTTTGAATTCTATGATTCACGATCTTCAATTGAAGTTCGTGCAAACAACAAAATAGTCGGTTTGAAACTTAAAAAGGATGAGGACTTATGAAAGCGAATCGCAACTCGCTCTTTTTCGTACTACTCGCATTCGTTCTTGGTATTACCGCTGCACTTTACTTGCCCCCATATATTCAACAGATGACTGGCGTTACGCCGTCTTTCGATGACGAACCAGGTACGCAGCTAGCGCAACTCTTCGGAAAAAAATCATCTGCTGCGACTCCGACTCCAAAACCAATTCCGCAAGCAGCTGAAGATTTACGAAAAGATCCACCACTTGATCTTTCAAAAGTCGGCGAGGCTCTTCCTAGAAATTTATTTGTTGAGTTAAGTAAACTCATCAATCCGGCAGTCGTCAGTATTTCGACTGAACAAACGCAAAGACGCATGGGCCGCAACAGAGGCGGCGGTCGCGATCCGATGCGCGAGTTCTTCGAAGATTTTTGGGGCTTACCACCTGACGGTGGCGGCGGCGGACCGCGCGGCCCAGGCGGAGGTGGTCGCGGTGGTCAACAAATGATGGCGATGGGATCGGGTTTTATAATTCGCGCTGATGGTTTGATCATCACCAACAATCACGTCATTCAAGGTGCCGACGTTATTAAAGTCAGTGTCGGCGGAAAAGATGACGAGCAATTCGAAGCGCGTGTCATCGGAAGCGATCAACGCACGGATATCGCTCTCATTAAAATCGACGCAAAAAAACAATGGCCGGTCGCGCCTCTGGGAACTTCGGCAAACGTGCAAGTTGGCGAATGGGTCGCAGCGTTTGGTAATCCATATGGGCACTCGCACACCATGACAAAAGGTATTGTGTCGGCGATCAATCGTGAAATTTCTGAACTCGGCAATCGCTTCCCGTTTATTCAAACCGATGCGAGCATTAATCCAGGTAACTCAGGTGGTCCGCTCGTTGATTCGCGCGGCTACGTCATTGGTGTAAACACGGCAATCGATGCGCGCGCACAAGGGATCGGCTTTGCAATTCCAATCGACAACGTAAAAACTATTATCGAACAACTTGAAAAAGATGGACGTGTTCGTCGTGGTTACATTGGTGTTGGAATTCAAGAATTAAATCCGCAAGTCGCAAGTCAGTTAGGATTAAAAAGTGATGACGGCGCGATTATTACTGAAGTTCGGCCTGGATCCCCTGCGAAAAAAGCAGGTGTTGAAGTTTGGGACATAATCACGGAATTCAATGGCAAAAAAATTAAAACGCCGAACGATCTCTCGAATGAAGTTGGCGACGCAAAAGCGGGCGCATCGGTGAAAGCGAAAATTCTTCGTTTCGACAATGAACGTCGTAAGACAGAAAAAAACCTAACTATAGTTATCGGTGACGCGCCCGATGCGGCCGCGAAAACTCCTGGAACGCAGAAACGTTACATGGGTCAGAAGGCTCCTTATGATCTTGGTTTCAAGATCGCCGATAGCACTCCTCAGCTTCGCCAAGATTTAGGGGTAGGCGATGGAGCGCCGGGTCCGATCATTACAGAAGTTGATCGCGGCTCAGTTGCTGCTGAGGTTGGCCTTGAGCAAGGCGACGTAATTTTAGATGTGAATCGCCAGCCAACGCGAAGACCTGCCGACGTCATTCGGTTTTTGCGTCAGGGTAGCAACGTGCTTCGAGTTGCTCGCGGGAATATGATTGCCGTCATCGCAATCGATACCGCTCGATAAATTTTCAGGTACCTTCAAGGTACCTCATTCATTTCTGCCACGCGCCGAGACAAAAAATTCTGTCTCAATGTGAAACACTCCTCTGCATCCCCATTTTTTTTGGCGCGTGGATTCGCGTTTAATTGCATCTCAAAAGATTCCTAGACCTAAGTCTTAAGTTTGAGGCGGGAATTTCCGTTTGATTACACGTAAGCATCTTTGTATCGAGCAACACGTATTCAGTTTAATTGCGCAGCTCGTACATGCATCGTGGAGGAGCAAATGGAAATCACCGAAGTTAAGGTGTTCCCTGTTAATGAGGATCGCCTCAAGGCCTATGTATCAATCACCATCGATCACGTGTTTGTCATCCGTGACCTCAAGATCATTGAGGGCACGGGTGGCTTATTCGTGGCGATGCCGTCGAAGAAACGTAAAGACGGCCAATTCAAAGATATCGCGCATCCTTTAAATCAGGAGACGCGAAATCTAATCGAAGAGAAAGTCTTCGCTGCGTATGAAGATGAGATTCGCTCAATGAGCGGCAGTCTCGATTCTTTAAAACGCGCCCGCGCCGCTCACGACCAAGAGTAGTCGTCCTGCGGAAATGATAATGATCCTTGAGAGGATTCCCCTGGTGGCCCTGGGAGATTCCTTGGTTAGCCGCTCGCGATGACGTCTTTTGAGACAATTCACGAGCGGCCTTTTTTTTCATCATTTCTGAACATTGTCTGTCTGACAGTCACCGACAAAAAGTTTTACAGCACTTCGAGATGACCATCACTTGGTTCGACCCAGCCGCTTCATCACGAGATTAGAGTAGGTCCTCGATTTGCTCTGTACATGCGTATGAACTTGCAAACGCTGGGGGCTCAAATGAATACAAAAAAATTATTTGTCTTTGTTGGCGCTGCTTTGTTTTTAGCTTTTGCAAACGTCGCGTATTCGACATGGTGTCCAAGTGAATCTGCAGCGGAAGTTGCGAAAGCATCAGAAGTATCTGGACCGGAATCTGCTGCGATTTGTAGCGCTAGCGGTGGCGATACCACCGATAAATCCTGTGCCGAACTCGCCGACATCCGCGGCGACAGTAAAGGCGAACTCGAAGAATACGTCACTCCATCGGCAGATGAAGGCTTCGCGATTTCTTCTGATTATTAACTCTGCCGGGAGTTCAATCCCTCGCCTCGTTACGAATTAAGCGATGATGTGTCGAACACATTGTCGTTAAATTCTCTAGAGTATCGCCACCACCAAGTGATCTCGGAATGATGTGATGAGTATCAAGCCAGCGAGTAGCACCATGCCGATCGCTGTTTGCCGATAACTTGTTTTTGACGCTCTCGCTTCTGTCCCGGGACAGATTTTCGTAGCGGGTGCGTCGAGCTGTCGGCCCGCTTTTGATCAGTTGAATTCTCCTCGAGTTTTCTCTGGGCGCGCATCTCAGCTCGCTTCGCTTTTACAACTGGATCGTGATGATCGATGT
>JANOUF010000218.1:0-12951 GCA_031416685.1 Bdellovibrionales bacterium | reverse complement strand
GCATCTTGCCTTTAAATCATCTCATGGGGAAACAGGATCCCTCAATCGCGCCGTCCAACGAAACAAGATCCGTTTCCCATTGGACTTTATGTTCCAAATTACCGAAACCGAAGAGGAATTTTTGAGATGCCAAATTGGCATCTCAAGTTTGAACGGCAGTAAACATGGCGGTCGTCGATACTTACCCTTGGTTTTTACAGAACAAGGTGTAGCGATGCTATCAAGTGTTCTTCGAAGTGAGAAGGCGGCCTTGGTAAACATTGAAATCATGCGTGCCTTTGTGAAGTTGAGAGAGTTTCTGCTAACCAATCAGGAATTGGCTAAAAAGCTATATGAACTTGAAAATAGATATGACTCGAAATTTCGAGAGGTTTTTGAAGCCATTCGTAGCCTAATGATCCCTCCTGAGACAAAAAGACGAAAAATCGGAATCCGTTCGGACTCCGACGAGTGACTATGACACTTGTTTGTCGAACGTCGCATGATCAATTAACAACAGTCTAAATGGTTTGCTCCTTGAAAATTTCATCAGCGGCGCCGCGGAATTGTTAGGGTCAATGACGCCTGCAGATTCGCACGACACTAGACTCAAGACCGGTCGAGAATACATTGTAGAAATGGGCTCAGGTCTGCCGGTGATCAGCGTCTCAAGTTAGAATTAAAGAATAAATCTAACTCCGAGGAATACTGCTGGTGCGCAAAGGAATGCTCATAGCTTTTAGCATTTTGTTTTTGAGCGCTTCCGCTCATGCGGGAAAGCGCGCGCCTGCGCAAACGCCTGAGCTCGTGGGGCCGTTGCCGCAAGCTGCAAAACCACCCGAAAAAGAAAACGAACCAAAACCAATGTGGTCGATCGTTGAACGCAGACTCATAAAAGAAAAATTCAAACCTGAGTTTATTAAAGAGATGAAACGTCTTTACGAAAAAGATCGTTTCGGCGAAACACTTCGTCTCAACGTTATGCTTTTTTTAAAGCGAATGAACTATCACGAAGTGCAAGTTTCTGACGAGGCCGCTGAAAAAGTGCAGCAGTTCATCGCAAAATATCCAAAAGCATTTAAGAAGGCACAAAAAGAGCATCAGGTTCCACCAGATGTCATCGCAAGCTTACTCTGGATCGAATCGCGCCATGGGCAGAACTTGGGCGACTTCCACGTTCCAAGCGTTTACTTGCACATGGCTCAATCGCTACGCCCGGATGTACAGAAGTATTATGAAACACAAGTGTATCGATTTTCCGACGAGAAACTGACTAAGAAAGATCGCGCGGAATTTAAAATACGAAGTGCACGGAAAGTTAAGTTCGCGATGGGCGAACTCAAGTCTTTGCAAAAAGTTTTCTTACGTAAATGGAGTTTGGGAAAAGAATTCCGCGGATCTTACGCTGGTGCGTTTGGTATGGCCCAATTCATTCCGAGCAGTTACGTGCGATGGGCAAAAGCCATTAAGGATGGAACGCAGCCGGATCTTAACAAACCCGAAGACGCAATCGTCAGCGTTGCATTCTACCTGCGTGATCACGGCTGGGGAAAAAAGCTAAAACCGCTTGAGGCACTAATGACCTATAACAACAGCCAAGATTACGCCCAGGCGATTTTGGATCTTGCCGATAAATCAAAAGCGCTCGAATCGCGAATTCCCGCTTCGCAGAACAAAACTCTTAATTATTAAAATCCGATATTAATCACTGGTGAAACGGAGACGGAGCCCTTCTCATGGAAATTGAGAAGACCGATCTGAATGCCGTGCAAGCTTGAAGCAACGTTAATGAGACCAATTTGGAGGCCGTAAACGTTGAGTGCTTGATTGTAGATACCGATTTGAAAACCGTAGATATCTGTGTTCTTGGCCAAGTTGGCAGCTGCGATTTGAACCCCGCCAACACTTGCAGATGCGGTATTTGAATTCACACCCAGTGCTGCTTGCACGCCGTAAACAGTCGTTTTGTTCGTGTTGATGTTAGCAATACCCGCAAGCTGAAGACCGATGATCGTCGTCGTTCCGTGCGTGATATTCGCACCACCTGCGATCCCGATACCGGTAAACGTCTGCTCAGTAATATTCCCGAGCACACCCAGATCGAGTCCATAAATATCGCGTTGCTTGCCCCACAGTGCGCTCGCGCGGAAGCCAATGATCGTGAAGTCCGATGGAGGAAATTGGATTGGTGGGAGGATCGAGAGGGATACGGGGCTCACGGCGGCTTGTGCGTCACTAACGTTAAGAACAACAAAGCTGAAGAACAAAATGCTGATTAGTTTTTTCATACTGCGAAGCTTAAACGACATCCGATCAGAATGAAAAGTCGCATTGAGACAAAAATAGAGACAGAACAAGCCGCCGTTTTTCAGAGCCTAACAATTTACATGATTTAGTATTTGCAGGACGCCTTCTCCGAATTTGGCGAGTTTCTTTGGTCCCACTCCGGAAATCCCTTCAAGTTGCTCCATTGATTTCGGATTTTGGTCAGCAATTTCCAAAATCGTACGATTCGCCAGGATTTGGTATGCCGGAACGCCCGACTCAATGCGTTTCTCTGCTCGCCATTTAATCAGCGCATGGAGTCGCGCGGTCGCTGCAGGATTTTTCGCAACCAATTTGTCAGTCGGCACTATTTTTCCGAGAGCAATCATCATGCCCCGAATGGTATCTTGACCCCATCCCAGCTCCTTAGCGCAAAAATCACGCAACGTTCTTCTTCCGGAATTTCGCCACTCACCACTCGCATCGAGGTTCCGCAGACATTCGACAATATCGTTTTGTAGATCAATTTCTTTGAGTCGTAACTCGAGTATTTGGTCAACCATAGCCGTTTGCATGTACTCTCCTTTTTGATGTTGAACGCGCGCCCATTAAGAACTGCAATCTTAGACGCATGCCGAATCGTTAATGAATGCGAGCTAAGGGTCATACAAGACCGAGCCCCGGAAATCGCTTTTTAAATTAAGTTCGCCGTGCTGGAATGAAGCGAACTAATAAGACTGTAAAAATTTATGACGATCAAAATTCCAGATTCATTTAGAGCGACCGTTTTGCAAACCTTCGGTGATGAAGGCGCAAGCTGGCTTGAGCGCTTGCCGGCATTAACCGATCTTTATTTAAACGGCTGGAATTTAAAACCTGACGGCGAGTTCACAGATTTAACGTTCAATTTTACGTTGCCAGTGCGCTTACCTAATAATGACCGAGCTGTCTTGAAGATAGGAGCTCATCCGAAGGGCCGCGCACGCGAGGCCGCGTGCTTACGAGCATACGACGGCCACGGTGCTGTCCGGTTGCTCAACTCATCTAAGGATGGTGCTTTACTTTTGATGCGAGCAGAATCGGGCGAGCAACTTAAGAACTATCTTTTGCAAAACGATGATGACGAAGGTGTAACCGAAATCGCTTCGGGAGTTATGGAAAAACTTCTGGCAAGCGAAGCCGAGCGTGAGCAACACACGCACATATCGACTTGGGGGTTAGGTTTCGAAAAGCATCTTCGCGAATATGAAAATGGTCCCATTGATTCTGGGCTTGTTGATCGTGCCGATCGCCTTTTTAAACAACTCATAAGAACAAGTCCGAGTGAAACACTCCTGCATGGGGACCTTCATCACTCCAATATATTAAGGCATGGAGGCGATTGGCTCGCCGTTGATCCAAAAGGTGTCTGGGGTGATCCGACGTTTGAAGTTGGGGCGTTTGTTCGAAATCCGATGCCGGAGCTTTTAGGGTTTTCTGATATAGAGGAGCGACTTTTAAATCGCCTCGAAATTTTCTCTCATAATCTAGGTTTCGATATCGAGCGTGTTTGGGCCTGGTCGTTTGCGCAATCCGTTCTGGCAGCTATCTGGTCAGTTCGTAACGCGGATGAAATGGGAAGATGGCTTAAAGTCGCCGAACTCCTTGAAAGACTGGAAGACGACCTTTAATTTTGATAAAGTTTCAGCATGTGGTTAATTTTTGCAGCAGCAGGTGTCTTTGTTCTAGCCGTCGTCGTTTACGTTCTATTCATGATTTTCTTGCCTGAGTGGGTGGGGATCACTGGAAAGAATGCGCTCGACGCCGAGAAAACTCATCGCGGCGGCAAAGCAGGACCTGATTCAGTTATGCAGAAACTCCAAGGTCGAAGCCATTATCTTGAAGGCGAAAAAGACCGGAACCCAAATTCGAAAAAGCCTTAAGTCGTACAAACGTTCTTTTTGCCAGGAATAGTTTTGCGCTCATTCACCGGCTCGCCATCAACAAAAAGTGCCAACGCCCCTGGCTCCATCACCGTCCAAGTTTCGTTGTCAGTCAGTGGGACAGTCGCAATGATCGCAACACGGTCCTTACTTTGCGTGAGAGAGTTAAAATCAACTGTAACTTCCTGATCTTTTAGGGTCGCAGTTGCAAATGGTGCTTTGCGAATGATGTAGGAAAGCTGAGTTGAACAGTGAGCGAACAACGCTTCACCATTACTTAAAAGGAAATTGAATTCGCCCTTGGAGCCAACTTCCAATGTTAGCTTATGAATAAAATCAAAAAGTGCAGGTGCGCCCGGATATTTATCCCCGAAATGCTTTTTCAATTCTTGAAGCAACCAGCAAAAAACGAATTCACTGTCAGTTTGCCCGACGGGACAAAAACTGCCATTCAATTGCGGTTGAAAATCTTTGATATTCCCGTTGTGTGCAAAAATCCAGTAATAGCCCCAAAGCTCGCGTGAAAAAGGATGTGTGTTCTCAAGGGAAACAACTCCCTGGGTTGCTTTACGAATATGAGCGACAACATTCTTCGATTTAATGGGGTAGTTTCGAACGAGCTCCGCAATTGGCGAATGCACAGAGGCTTGGGAATCTAGAAACTGCCGAACGCCTCTACCCTCAAAGAAAGCGATGCCCCACCCGTCTTTGTGCACATCTGTACCTCCGCCGCGAGCTTGAAAGCCCGTGAAGGAAAAGCAAATATCGGTTGGTACGTTACAATTCATTCCCAGAAGCTGACACATGGGTAAAAGTATCTCGAAGTCTAAAAGAGGCGTCAAAGTATTCATACTAACCTCATCAAAACACGCGGGCCGCCAGCCTCAACGAATGCTAATTTCAGATCATGATTACTTTGGGTGCCATTCTCGGGTTTCCACTTGCGATCTTCTTCGCGCTTACCAGCCTTTTGCGTCGATCAAAACCGCTTCATCCGCGTGGCCAATGTTTCCTGGCCTATGTCGAGCCACTTCCCGGCAATAAGTTTCAAGACGAAAAGCTCGCGCAGATAGTTGCCGGCTCTGCACTGGTCCGTCTTTCCAATTCAATTTGGAAACGTACGGGTCGCGCCTACGATATGCTCGGTGTTGCGATCCGATTTCGGTGGCGCGAAGGTGATTCGCTCGAAACGACTTCACAGACTCAAGATCTGCTCCTTGCGACGGTTCAACATGTATGGAGCTTGTTCTTTGCACCGATCACAACCCGCGTTCGCGGCTACTTCTGCAATATGTATTTCGCTTTAGCGCCTTTTTCCATTAAAGGCGTTGGTACAGTAAAATTCCGAATGCAACCTGAAGATAGAGACGAAACTATCCACGGCGACCGCGAGATCAAATTAAGAAATCGAGTCGCGCTTGAGAAAGCCAAATTTATTCTGGAATATAGCTACGACACTTCTTTCAAAAAGTGGGTTCCCTTCGCACGCGTGAGTTTAACAAAACCACTAGGCCTTGATCAAACTCAGCTTCACTTTAATCCATTTAACGACGGAGCCGGCATTAAACCTAAAGGGTTTATCAATGGCCTTCGGAAACCGGCTTATCTTGCGGCGCAGCTCATGCAATCAAAACGGGTGCGCAAAAATGTTCTACAAAAAATGCAGACCTTCGCTCACAACTTTCGATAGCGTCTCGTTTCGATGATGTCAGAAAGCATTTATCCACCTTGATGCAACGAGCATGTTAGGATTTCCTCATGGTTAAGGAGTTATGGGGATCATTTCCAAGGTTAATTGAGCGTAACATCAATGCGCTTATAGACGAGGCGTTTCCCTGCCCCGTAAAGGCCTTCCATCTCTATAAAGAGTGCCGCCGCGAGGATCTCTGGCAGGGAAATTACGAGAGCTTCTCAAAGTGCCTTGAAGAGTTTTTCGCAAAACCAAAATCAGCGCGAAGAAAAAGTGCCTTCGATCAATACTTGCGAAAGCCAATGCAGCCCGGAATTTTCAGCGGCTTTCAGCTCGATTTCCGAACTGGTGTCGTAAGTGACAAATCCATTTATGATGTCGCCAGCTGGGCGCACCACTTAATTCGTGTAAGTCGAAAAACCGTGAGCGTCGTAATTTCACTAGAGGTCTTAAGTCGAACGATTCGTTCGATCGCAAATCCAGGACCCCTCGAAAAAGCTGAAAACATCGAGTTTGACGACTTTTGTTCCGCTTGGAAAAAGACCGTTTTTAAGATTTTCGGCAAAAAACATGATGCCGAGTTCAGCTCAATTTTGGCAGAGCTTCATTTGATCAATATTGAGTTAAAAGAGGTCGAAAGGAGTTCTCCAAAACTCGTTTTTCCGACTATTTATCTTACCCAAACAGAAGTCGATTGGACGATCGCAATCAAACACGCGATTGAGAATAACCGACACGCACCGAAATATCCGCTCTCACGCGGCCCTCAAAAACAGGCGCTCGTTGATCTTGAACGTGCAGTCATGCTTTACAATTTGTCATTCTCGACAACCATGGACGAATTGATTAAACATCGAGAAAATATTCGAACTACGATTCGATATCGTTGTGATCAACTCGTTCTGATAACGGACCAGATAGCTGGTTAGATAACCGACGTCTCATAAAAAAGAGATAGAATAAGATCCCTGAAAAGGCACCACCAAGGTGTGCTCCGTGACCGATAGGAAGTCCGCCGCCTCCACTTTGTGCAATGAGCCCCCAGACATCGATGCCAATGAAAGCAACGGCTCCAAAAATTGCGGGTAGAGGGACTAAACCAAAGAGTAAAATTTTTTCTCTCGGAAATAAAAGTGAGAAGAGTAAAACTATTCCAGCAATCGAGCCCGAGGCACCGAGAGCCGGAAGTTCGGGGGATCCGATAATAAATTTTGACGTCAGGGCGTGTGCGCCTGAGCTGATGACTCCGGCAACCAAATAGAATGCTGCAAACATTCGTGATCCAAGAACCAATTCAACTAAAGTGCCGAAGTTCAGAAGCACATACATGTTGATGAAGATATGTAGAAACATATTGTGCGAGAAGACTGAAGTGAGCAGCGTCCAATACAGTCCTGCATTCAAATGCTCCCAGCTAACCAAAAAATTTTCTGCCATGAACTGGACCGAGTAGTACCGCCAGTGCCAAAGAATAAAAACAACGATGTTTATCAAAATGAAAAACAGAACGACTCGGGACTGTGGTTTTTTTGGAGGAGCTTCGGGAATTCGTGCAGGCATTAGCCAAGGAGTGTGACTGAAAGCTTTTCGATTTCAACACTTTTCTCAATTGCCCTATAAAATTCAATGCGGCGGCCCTACGCTCTTTACGTGGAGCTGTCTTAAATATCTTTCATGCGGTAGCCAATGCCGCGAATCGTTTCAATCAAGTCTCCTGTTCCAAGTAACTTTTTTCTGAGAGAAACCATATGCACATCGATGCTTCGCTCAGTTACCGGATGCATACCATTATTTAGTTTCTCGACGATATGTGTGCGCGTGAAAGTACGACCGGGCTGGGCCGCCAATAGCGAAAGGAGCTTAAACTCGGTCGCCGTGAGACGGACCTCTTCGCCACCAATCGTAACTCTTACTTTTTGTTCATCGATTCCAATTGAATGAATTTTGATCGGAGTATAATCGTCGAAATTTTCTTTCGGGCGAACACGTCTTAGCGCCGCTCGTAGTCTTGCGAGTAAAACGGCAGAGCTAAATGGCTTAGTGACGTAATCATCAACTCCAAGCTCTAAAGCGGTGACCGTGTCCGTGTCAGCGCCTCGGCCTGTAACCATGATTATCGGAACGGAGCTTAACGTGCGATTCAGTTTTAGAGATTTGCAAATTTCAAAGCCATCGGTATCGGGAAGATGGTAGTCCAATAAAATAACGTCAGGTCGAAAAGTGACGGCCGATGAAAGTGCGTCCTTTCCCGTACCGGTCGAATGAACCTGCAAACCTTCATTAGTTAAAAGTTTGGTCAGGACCGTTCTCGTCGCTTCATCGTCTTCGATTAAAAAAACTCTAGCTGCGCTCACAAATACTCCCTAGCATTATGCTGCTTGTACCTTAATGACCTGAGCCCGATAGACTTCATCAACTAAAATTTGTTGGCTAAATGGTTTCGGGATAACGCCGTCCGGTTGCACGCGCGTTTGTATGAATTCCAAATAATTTGAGTCACCGCTCATCAGACATAGTACAGGCTGGTGATCCATCCCCCGTATCTGCTCCGCAAGCTGACCGCCATCTCCGCCCGGCATGCGTAGATCGGTAAGCACGACATCCACGCGTTCTTTGTTAATGATTCCAATCGCAGCGTTCCCGTCAGCCGCATTAAATACGGTATACCCGGCATTAGTAAATATTTGTGACAAAAGCCTTCTGATAACAGGGTCATCGTCGACTACAAGAAGCTTGCGGGCTTTATCCGTTGGCAAGAGCGGAAGTTCAGCGAGTCCGATTTCCTTCTTCTGGTCACGCTCTTTGCGAATCAGTTGCCCTGACTCACAAACCGCTTCGTAGGCAAATTGAATCGATTCAAAATCATCTGAATCAAGCGGCATACCGCTCGCTACTTTCTGCATAACAACTTCAAGGCTTAGTTGTGAGGTCGTTACCTTCGTTGCGATGTCGTGCAAGAATTTCTGTCTCGACATAAATCGACTCCCTTTAATTGGTCACCCTTTGATATCGGACCGCCCCACCCGGTATCTAAAGTAACTAACTAATTTTTAACTAAACCGTTAAGGTACCTTTACCTGAATTGGGGCAATGTCCTATCTAGAGACGACCCCGTGTTAATACTTACTAACACTCTCGCTACCTGGCTTTACCCATCCGATGCGTGGAGCGGAGCAAAGGAGCTACACTATGATCGACGTTCGAAAGAAGAAGCCGCGGGTGTTATTGGCCGAAGATGATGCTGGGTTTCGCCAGATGTTAGCGAAGCTACTTCGCAAGTATGATTACGATGTACGTTTAGCTGAAAACGGACTCGTAGCGAAGACGATTATAGATGTTGCTCCTCAATTTGATCTGATTATTTCAGACGTGCAAATGCCTGAGGTTGGTGGAATAGAACTCTTCGACCACGTACGCACGAAGGCTGAGACGCCGGTGATTCTCATGAGCGGTGTTACCCAGAAAACTGATTTACCTACTGCAAACGCAAAATATGGCTTCTTAAAAAAACCGTTCGATTGCGATACGGTGGTCAACCTCATGGATCAATTGCTCGGACTGGAACGAAGGGAAGTCACGCCCTTAGATGACGAACCAAACGAAAATACCTCTTCTAGATATTGTCCAATACATATCGACGAATTTATTAGCACATCGAAACTCCACTCTGACGTTTACATTAAGCTTCCCTCTGGAAAATTCGTAAAGGTTGCCCATCGGGGCGAAACCATCTCGGTAGAGCGTTTGCGAACTTATCGGGACAAAAAAGTCGAGCACTTATTCGTCACGTTCGAAGACTTCGGCATCTATGTAGACTTCACGGTCAAACTTTCCAGCACGGCAATGAAGTCAAAAGAAATGAAAGCTGTTTCAAAAGCAAAATTATTAAAACATACGAGTGAAATCCTGGCCGAGCGGTGCTTCTTGGGGGACCTTGACCCGAAAGTAGTAAAGCCAGCGACCCAAATGGTGGAAGACAGCTTAGAGCTACTTGCTGAAGACGACGAAATCATCGAAGTCTTTTTGTCGCTACGAAGCCATTCCGATCGTCTATATGCCCATTCCGTAGCGGTTTCGGTGTTCTCAGCGATGGTTGCGAAATTAAACGGCTGGTCGAGCACAAGTGTATTATTTAAAGTTTGTTTGGCCGGCTTTTTTCATGACATCGGTTACAAAGAGATGAGCCAAGAACTTCTCAAAAAGAAACGAATTCATCGCACTCCGCAGGACACTAAACTCCTCGAGACGCATACATCACGCAGCCGAGAACTTATTTTCAGTCTACGAAACTTGCCCGAAGATATTTCAGTGATTGCGTTTCAACATCATGAGTCTCCTACGGGTACCGGCTACCCTCTGCGCTTATCAGGACGCGAACTCCATCCGCTCACGAGAATTATTGCGACTGTTGATCGTTTCGTTGAACGGATCATTCCAATTTCAGACGAAGAGCCTCAGGATCCTGAAGATGCGCTCGACTCAATCGAAACTTTGTTCTTTAACGACGTAGACTCCGTCCACTTCCACGCTTTGCGCGATATCTTTAGCGGACGAAATAAGAAGTAGAATTAATTATCGAAGTAAGTGCCGGTTGAGATTTCGCCGGCGCTTTGTCCAGCGACCGTGAGGCCTGAGCCGTCTACGCGGCACGAAGATCCGAATTCTGCAGCCTGGATCGCAACCCAGAAGTTTGAACCCGTTCGGCTAAAGTCCGCATTGAACCGTACATTGGTAAATTTCACGCCGTAAAATACCGACTGAACATCGCCGTTTGTAAGCGTGTCATTTTGGTGAGTCATGACCGTATCTTCTATGATGACTGGCGCATCCAATGACCCATGAATGTACATTGCCCTGTGAGTTTTGTTGGTAATGCTGCAACCACTGAACCTGACATTGTCCACCCCGCCGCCACCGAGATCGATGAGATATGGGTAGTCGGCAGTTTTTCCCCAGAGAGTCGATGGCGTATCATCAAAAGACGTTTGCACAAACTGAGTGGCAGATTCAGGTAAGGTTCTAGATCCGTACGGTTTTGCAACCGGTCCGTGAATCTCGCTGTTCTCAAAGCGCATGTAAGGACGATTTGGCCAAACGGCCCAACTTTTTGAACCCCAGAACCGGCTGTTTTTCACTAGCACATGACTTGTATCCCCTGAGTCGGCAAGCAAGCCTACGCCGCCGTTACCTGCGAATTCCGAGTTATGAAAAACCACGTCTCGGATCACGCTATCACTTGCATAAAGTGTAACGCCTGTACGAGGCGCTGTCGAAATTGGGATGCGGCCGTTGAGAAAAAACTGCGAGTTCTGAACAGTAAGACCTATCCCACCACCGAACAAAAATCCTTGTCTACCATTTCGATACGATCTGACTTCATCCATTAATACTGGAGTTGGTTCGCTTGAGTCAGTTAAGCCACGATGTCTAATAAATATTCCATCGCCTGCGTGACGATGAACGTCTATTCGTTTCAAAGCGAGATTGTGATTGTCTTCGGCTACGATGCCAGCAGCACGTACCTGCCAACCCGTATCACCCCACTGTCCTCCGATCGATAACTCATTGTAGTTTCCATCAAGGTCAAGATCCCGAACTTCTACGTCGACATTATTAGAAAGTGCGATCATCGTATAAGCCGCTGCCGCATACCTCTCGTCATAGAACGGTAGCGTCGGATTCACTGCGACTCCGGTTTGCGGATCAAAGGAGCCAAACTTCAACCCAGAAGCGGCGATCAGGCGAGCACCTTGTCCATCGATCATAACTTTTTTATGGCAACCACTAATTGAGATAATTGGCTGAGGCTTATACCCAAGCCCCGGTTCAAACGACTGCAAGCCCACACCGTACTGACCACTTGGAATGACCAGCGTGCCGCCACCTCGTCTATTTACTTCGCGGCTCGCATCTGCAAACGCTTGAGTATCATTAGTGATGCCGTCGCCTATCGCACCGTAGTCTCGTACGGAGACAGCGTTTGAGTCAGACTGCTCAGAGAGTTCCGTCTCAGCCTGCTCCACCACGCAGCCGATGTTTAAGAAAAGGATAAGGTAACTTAGGATTTGAATTTTCATAGTGGGGCTATGTGTTTTCATACATAGCATTTCGACCGATATTGTTTATTTAATCTGAAACTGAGGTTAGAAAACGATTAGAAATGGAGTCATACGCACGCTAATTGCAAAAAGCTTGGCGGCAAAGGCTCAGGGCAGACCACGTTCTGAGTGGAAGGTTCAAAGGTGCCGAAAACAAACGATTTTAATCAGTTTTCAGGCTCAGTCTGCCCTATTGGCCTAAAACACGGGCACTAACTGAAGTTTTACAGATCATTAGGGTTTTTTGAATTCGGGTGGTTGACATTGGGCCCCAAATCTCCGAAAACGGAGCCTCGTTTTTTGTGGTTCGGTAGCTCAGCTGGTAGAGCACATCCCTTTTAAGGATGGGGTCCATGGTTCGAATCCATGCCGAGCCACCATACGTCCCCATCGTCTAGAGGCCTAGGACACCTCCCTTTCACGGAGGATACAGGAGTTCGAATCTCCTTGGGGACGCCATTTAACAAAAAAGCCGATGTCAGCGACATCGGCTTTTTTATTAAATGTTCTTCCCAAGGCTGATTCCAAAACTCCGTAAAAGGAGTTCGGCAAAAGTCGCAGGAAGCAATCTCCTTGGATGCGTTTCGTGAATCTCCTTGGCTGATGAAACACTTCACTTCCATAGACTAAGTATGCTTAATTTTAAAAATGCACACGACATGGCAAGTTCATAAATTCGGCGGAACCAGCTTAGGAAATGCCGACCGATACAAAAACGTAGCCCATATTATTGCTGATCTTAACAAGACCGTTCCCGCCGCTATCGTCGTATCAGCAATCAAGGGAGTAACAGACAAACTCATCCGAATCGCACAGCTTGCCCAGAAAAAAGACAAAGGCTATCAAGTCGAACTTGCAGCACTTAAAACTCTTCACCTCGAGACCTTGGAACAGCTTATCAAGATAGAAGGCCGCGCCAAGGTGACCGCTTCTCTGGAATCTGATTTCAGTGATTTGAGCGAAGTTCTGCGTGGAATAAGCCTCTCAGGCATAAGCG